>CABQCB010000289.1 GCA_902462475.1 uncultured Oscillibacter sp.
CGCTGGACCAGGCCGCCTCCGTGACCGCCTCCGCCCTGCTGCGGGGGGCCCGGGGCAACTCCGGCGTCATTCTCTCGCTTTTGTTCCGCGGCCTTTCCAAGGGGCTCAAGGGCTGCGAGAGCGCCGACGCCGCCACCTTTGCCGCCGCCATGCAGGAGGGCGTGTCCGCTGCCTACAAGGCGGTGATGAAGCCCGCCGAGGGCACGGTGCTGACGGTGTCCCGTCTGGCCGCCAAGGCCGCGGTGGACGCCGCTGCCGAGGAAAAGGATGTGGAAAAGGTGCTGGAAGAGGCCATCCGTCAGGGCAACGAGGCCCTGGCCCAGACCATCGACATGAACCCCGTTTTGAAAAAGGCGGGCGTGGTGGACGCCGGCGGCAAGGGCTACCTGCTGATCCTGGAGGGTATGCTGGCCGAGCTTCGCGGCGAGCCCATGCCCGAGACGGAGAGCGACGGCGAGCCTCAGAAGGAGAAGGCCGACTTTGTGGCCATGGCGGCTGAGGAGATCACCTTTGCCTTCGACACGGTGTTCATCGTCCGCAAGGCAACGCCCGATATCTCTCTGGAGCCCCTGCGCACCTATCTCAACAGCATCGGCGACAGCCTGGTCATCGGCGAGGACGACGAGGCCTTCAAGGTCCACGTCCACACCAACATCCCCGGCAGCGCCCTCAACGAAGCCCAGAAATATGGCACGCTGGAGCTGGCCAAGATCGAGAACATGCGCACCCAGGCCGACGACCTGGCCGCCGGCAAGCACGTGCAGAGCACCGACGATCTGGACGCCATCGAAGAATCCCTGGAGTCCGGCTGCGAGCAGGGCGGCCATACCGTGGCCGAGCCGGAAAAGCCCTATGGCTTTTTGGCCGTGTGCGCCGGCGAGGGCCTGGCCGCTGTGTTCCATGACCTGGGCGCCGACGGCGTGGTCTCCGGCGGACAGACCATGAACCCCTCCACAGAGAGCCTGCTGGAGGGCGTGGACAAGATCCCCGCTGAGACGGTGTTCATCCTGCCCAACAACTCCAACATCATCATGGCCGCCCAGCAGTGCGCCGCCCTGACGGAAAAGCGCGTGGTGGTCATCCCCTCCAAGACCGTGCCCCAGGGCATCACCGCCATGATGAACGTGGACTTTGAGGCCCCCGACGCCGAGACACTGGAAAAGGCCATGACCGAGAGCCTTTCCACCGTCTCCACCGCCCAGATCACCTACGCCGCCCGCAACTCCGACTTTGACGGCTTCGACATCAAGGCCGGCGACTATCTGGCGCTGATGGAAGGCAAGCTCTTCGGCACCGACGGCAATCTGGACACCCTGCTGGAGAATCTGGCAGCCAGCGCCCGGGAAAAGGAGGCCTCCTTCATCTCGCTGTACTTCGGCGAGGACGTGACGGAGGAGGACGCCCAGAAGGCCGCCGCCGTTTTTGAGCAGGCCTGCCCTGACGCGGAAGTAGCCGTCCTCTCCGGCGGTCAGCCCGTCTACTATTATATTATCTCCATGGAGTAAGGCTTTTGGGCCGCCGCAGATGCGGCGGCCCTTTTTTCGCCTCTGTTTTCCTCCGGTCCCGAGAGGGGCCGGCAGAAAACCGCATAATAAAAAAGAGCCCCGATGCACAGCATCGGAGCTCTTTTTTGTTTTCATCAGGCCAGGAAGCCCTTGAGGATGCACTCCTCGGCCTCCTCCTCGGTCAGGCCCAGGGTCTCCAGCTTCAAAAGCTGCTCGCCGGCGATCTTGCCGATGGCCGCCTCGTGGACCAGCTGCGCCTCGGTGCAGTTGGCGGTGATGGCGGGAATGGACTTGATCTTGGCGTTGCCCATGATGATGGAGTCACACTGGACGTGGCCAAAGCACTTGGCATTGCCCACCATGCGGGGATAGAACACCTGAGAGGAGTCGTCCTGGGCAACGGACCGGGAGATGACCCGGCCCTTGGCGTCCTCACCCTCCAGCACGATCTCCATGTCGCTTTCGGCCACCTGGTCGCCGTGGGTCAAGAGGCGCTCGGTGACCACCGCCTCGGCGCCCTTGCCGCAGACGATCTTCGTATAGCGCTTGGTGGAGTCCACGCCCCGGATCTGGACGCTGTCCATCTGGATGGTGGCACCCTCGTCCAGGTAGACGATGGTCTGGGGATTCATGACCTTGCCTCCCCGGCCGTCGCCCTGGCCGTAGTGCTTTTCCGCGTAGTGGACCCGGGAGTTTTTGCCCACATGGAACGTGTGGACGCCCTCATGGCGGGACTCCTGGTCGCCGCAGTTGTGGATGCCGCAGCCGGCCACGATCTCC
>CABQCB010000290.1 GCA_902462475.1 uncultured Oscillibacter sp.
ATGGTGTCGGGCCGGCCGGCCTCCACGGTGATCTCATCACAGCTGGTGCGGTCGAAGGACTCTTCAAAGGCGGTGAGCACCCGGTCCATCTGGTCCGCAGTCAGCGTGGTGGGGGTGCCGCCGCCCATGTAGAACGCCCGCACCCGCAGTCCCTGGCGGCGTACCATCTCGCCGCCGGCCCGGATCTCGGCGATGAGGGCGTCCACATAGGGCTCCACCAAAGAAAAGCTCTTTTCCACCGACTGGCTCACAAAGGAGCAGTAGGCACAGCGGGTGGGGCAAAAGGGAATGCCCACATACACGGCGATGTCCTGCTTTTCAAGGCCTGCCGCGGCCTTTGCCGCCACGGCGCCGGTCTCCACGGCCAGGGCGGCACGCTCCGGCGTGACGAAGTACTCCTGCTCCAGCAGGTTCCGGGCCTCATCGGGGGTCTTCCCCTCCTCCAATGCCCAGGTGACGGGCTTGTCGGGCCGCACGCCGGTGAGCATGCCCCAGGGAGGCGTGACGCCGGTGACGGCTCGGGCTGCCAGGAAAAAGCACCGGGCGATGGCGTGGCGGCGCTGGCCCTCCCGGGCAAAGTCCGTGCCCGTCAGGGGAGCACTCAGGCTGTATGGCGCCGATTTTCCCCCGAAGCTCAGCTCCACCTTTACGTGGCACTGGGATGGCTCCTCCTGCACGGAGACCACCGCCCAGGTGTCGTCCTCCGGCGTGATGGGCTCATAGACGGGCTTTTCCCCGGGGAACAGGTTCAAAAGGCTCTGTTCGACGATGTAGCGCTCGTCGTTGCCCCGCAATTCAAGCTTCATGATCGTTCACTCCATCTGCATGGCCTGCTGGAGATAGGGGTTGACCATGCGCTCCCGCTCCAGGGTGGAGGGCTCCATATGGCCGGGATAGACCGCCGGATCCCCCTCCAGGCGGCCCAGGCGCCGCAGGGAGGAGAGCATCTTCTTCATGCTGCCGCCGGGAAAGTCTGTCCGCCCGCAGGAGCCGGAAAAAAGAGTGTCTCCGCAGAAGAGGGCGTCGCCGCAGCGCAGCGTCACGCTGCCCTCGGAGTGGCCGGGGGTGGCGAGCACCTCCACCGTCAGCGTGCCCACGGCAATGGTGTCCCCCTCGCCGTAGTCCGCGGCGCCTGCCACCGGCGGGAACAGCTCCCGGAGATAGGGATTGTCCCCCGCCTGGTCCAGGCGGCTGAGGTACACGGGGATGTCCGGCCACTGCTCCCGCAGTGCCGCCACGGCGCCGGTGTGGTCATAGTGCCCATGGGTGAGGAGGATGGCGCAGGGGGCGCAGCCGCTGCTTTTCACGGCGGCGGCCACCCGGGGCGCATCTCCGCCCGGGTCGATGACGGCGCAAACGGCCGCCTCCGGGTCGCTGAGGATGTAGCAGTTGGTGCCGATGGGGCCTACCTGTAAGGTCTGGATCTTCATAGATGCCTCCGTAAGGTCAAGGATATCAGGTCTGGTCCGTGTCGAAGAGGATGGTGACCGGGCCGTGATTCAAAGAGTCCACTTCCATCTTGGCGCCGAACTCCCCGTGTTCCACGGTGAAGCCCCGGCTGCGGCAGTGGTCCATAAACTTCTCGTACAGGGGGATGGCCAGATCCGGCTTGGCCGCGCCGGAAAAGCCCGGGCGGCGGGAGGAGGTGTCGGCGTACAGAGTGAACTGGGACACCACCAGGAGGCTGCCCCCCACCTGCTCCAGGTTCAGGTTCATTTTTTCGTTTTCATCTTCAAAGACCCGAAGATTGCAGATCTTGTCCGCAAGCTTTCGGGCGGTGTCCTCCGTGTCGTTGGGGCCTACGCCCAGCAAAACCAGGAAGCCCCGGCCGATCTGGCCGTTGACGCGGCCCTCAATGGTGACGGAGGCGCGGTCCACGCGGGTGACGACTGCGCGCATAGGAAAACTCCTTTCGTTGTGGCGCCCGAGGCGCGGAAGTATTGGGGGAAAAGCCGTCTCCCTTTGCCCCAAAGGGGCAAAGGGAGCGATCCAAAGCTTGCGACAAAGCTCTCGTTCTTCTCCGAACGCAAACCAGCGGAGCATGTTCGCCGCGGCGTGTACGTGGCGAACATACCGAGACCTGCGCGCCGGGGGCGCGCGCCCCAGTGACCGATGTCACTGGGGTGGGGGGAGGTCGAGGGGGGACTGGTCCCCCTTCGAATCGTTCTCTCGTTCTTCTCCGAACGCAAACCAGCGGAGTGTTTGCGGAGGAAACGGCGGAGCAGCGGCGGGAGAGACCTTTGCCCCAAAGGGGCAAAGGGAGCGATCC
>CABQCB010000291.1 GCA_902462475.1 uncultured Oscillibacter sp.
GCGGCACGCGCGAAGCGGCGGCGGGGCTTTTTGGCCTGGGCGGCGGTCTCGGCGGCCCGGCGGGCGATGGCGTCGATCTCTTCGGGCGTAAAGTGCAGGGCATCCAGATCGTTGCGGTATTCAGACAGGTTGTTCATATTCCATACCTCCCAGCATTGCTTTGAGCTTCGCCCGGCCCCGGGCTAGGCGGGTGTGTACGGTGGCGGTGGGGACGCCCAGGATCTGCCCGATCTCGGCGGCCTGATAGCCCTCGTAGTAGTAAAGGTAGATGACGGCGCGGTAGTGAGGCGGCAGGGAATTGACCGCGTCCAGCACCTCGCTGTCCGGCGCCTCCGGCGCCGCCGCATCATAGGCGGACTCCATGGGCAGTGTGCGTTTGCGCCAGGGACTTTTCAAAATGTCCTTGCAGGCGTTGGCCGCCATGCGCAGGATGTAGGATCGTTCGTGGGTGGGGCTTTCAAATTCCCGCTGCTCTGTCAAAAGCCGGACGAATACGGTTTGACAGATATCCTGGGCGTCCTGGGTGTTTTTCAGATAGGTGTAGCTCAGGCGGAGGATGGCATCTGCGTAGGTATGGGCCAGGTATTCCGCCCGCTGTGTGGTGTTCATATCGATCAGCTCCTTTGAAGCGCGCTCATAAGGGATACGATCCAGCGGGGCGGATCCTTTCACGGGCGCAAAAAAAAGAACGGCAGCGCCGTTCTTTTTTTCGTGAGTCACTCGCAGGCAATGAGGGCAATGAGCTCCACCGGCTCATTGGAGCGGTTTTCCAGGCCGTGGTGCTGGCCGTAGCCCGTGGCGCAGATATCGCCGGGGCGGACCACCACTTCCTTGCCGTCATCATTGAACACGGCCTCGCCGCGGATGATATAGTAAAACTCCGTCTCATGCTGATGGTCGTGATAGCCGATGGAGCAGCCGGGGTCCACCGTCACATGGGCGAACATCCGCCCGTGGCCGTACAGGCCCTCCTGATCCGTCAGGTCCTTGATGTGGATGAGCCCGCTGCCGTTGTGGACGGACACGTCCCGGCGGGGGCAGTTTTCACTCAGCGTATACATGGCAGGCATCCTCCTTGGACCCGCAGGCCGTCCGGAGCGGTCTGCGGTTTTGATTGTAGTGCCATTGTATCAAATGGGCCCGGGGAAGTCCAGCCCCGCCGCGACCTTCAGTCCCGGGCGAACAGAGCGTTGTAGTCGATGCCCAGCACCTCCACCAGCATATCGATCTCAAAGACCGAGGCCGTCCGGTAGCCGGTTTCGATATGACCCACCATGGCCCGGGTGATATTGCAGCCGCGGGTTTGCAGCCGGGCGGCCAGCTCTTCCTGCGTCATACCTCGTTTCTTGCGGTAAAAGCGGACTTTTCCGCCAATATGGCGGGATAAAGGGGTACTTCGTTTCATAAAGAATGCTCCACGTCTCCAATCTGCTTTGTATTTGATAATAAGACAAGGCTGTGCAATAATTGATTTATATATGTAAGAAAAACAAAATTCTTCGTAAAAGCCGGGTTTCCGGCGTACGCCATGTCATTGTAAACAGGAGGCGCAGGGTGTAAAATCACCCTATACCCGCGGCGGCGGTGCGGTTTCGTTTGTACAGAACAGAAAATTTCGTTTACTACCGAATTACCACTTTACTTTGCTAATAAAATAAATTAAAATAGACCGCAACAACGATGCCCAAAGGGCCGGGAGGGATACCATGGAACTGGATCTGAATATGCTGCGGCCGCAGGAGCGGCTTTCCCTGCAATTGCGGATGCGCTATGAGCAAGCGGGCTTTCGCAAGTACCATATGGGCCGGTTTGAGGAATACGGGCTCTACCGGGAGAACCGCCGTTTTTTGTCCAGCGAGCAGGTCATCACTTTCACGGACCTGGACGGGCGGCTGCTGGCCCTCAAGCCGGACGTGACCATTTCCATTGCCAAAAACGCCCCGGTGGAGCCGGGGACGTGCGGCCGGTTCTACTATCTGGAAAACGTGTACCGGCCCGGCGGGGAGAGCCATACCTTCCGGGAGATCAGCCAGATGGGTCTGGAGTGCATCGGCGCGGTGGACGGCGCCGTCACGGCGGAGGCCGTGTCGCTGGCCATGGAGAGCCTGGCGCTGACGGAGCGGGACTTCGTGCTGGAGCTGAGCCACATGGGCTTTGTCACCGGCCTTTTTGACGCGGTGGGCGCGCCGGAGGAGATCCGCGGCCGGCTGCTGGAGTGCATCCGGGACAAAAATGCCCACGAGCTGCGCGCCGCCGCAGCCATGG
>CABQCB010000292.1 GCA_902462475.1 uncultured Oscillibacter sp.
CGCCGCCATGTCTGGGCGGTGGCCCTGTGCGGCGCGGCGGCGGAGAGCATCATGGTAGCGGGCTACTGGCTCTATGACGCATTGCTTCTGGGGAGCCTGGCGGCGGGGGCCGCGGGCGTGCCGGGCAATCTGGTGCAGGGCGCCTTCGGCGCCGCCTGCGCGGCGATCCTGGTGGCGGCTCTGGAGAAAAATGCCTGGGTGCGGCGTGCGTTCCCGGCTCTGTGAGAAAACAAAAAGAGTCCCGGCCGTGGCCGGGACTCTTTTATATTGATTTGAAGGACGGGCGGTTCTAAAATCTGCCCCAGGCTTGTAGGCTGAAAACGGGACTTACAGTCCGCCCAGCCCGTCGGGGCCTTCCTTGCGGGGGGAGGCGCCGAAGCCCACACCGGAGGTCTCCTTGGCGATGTCGAAGTAGCCCAGCTCCGTGCACTGGTAGACCGGCAGATAGAAAAGGGACACCAGAATGCTCCACAGGTCGATCACCAGCACCCACTTGATGGACGAGACAGCCAGGATGGCTGCCACGGCGGCGGGAGAGGACATGGACGCAGCCTGGGTGATGGTCTGATAGGAGACGCTCCACTCCAGCACCACCGCCGGCACGGAGGCCAGCAGGCTCCAGCCCACATAGGTCAGATCCAGCACAAAAAGCTGGCTCTTGTAGCCCATGGTCTGCTGCTTGCTCATGTCCAAAGCCTCCATGATGCCGATGCCGGGGTTTTCATAGAGGTTGTAGAGTGCGAAGCGGTAGCGGTAGGAGGCGATGATGCCGGGGATCACCAACAGCAGGCTCCACAAAAAGGTGAAGATGCCAATGACGATGTTGAGCCCGATGACCTTGCCCACAAAGGAAAATCCATCAAAAAGGGTCAGATACTCTGCCCGCTGGCCCCGGCGCACGGCCATGCAGTACATCACGAAGCCCGCCGAGAGTATCATGGCCACAAGGCTCGTCAGCACGGAGACGAAGGTGCCCAGAAGGCCGTTGGAGCCAAGGTTGCCGGCGGTCACATCCGCCAGGTCCAGCCCCATGATGAGAAGAAGGTACAGCGCGGTCATGGCCTTGGCGGGAACCTGGGCCGTGCGCAGCAGCTGTTTCATATCGGCTTTGAGCCGCTTTCGGTCAATGACCTGCCACATGAAAATGATCCTCCAATTGGTGGTATGGCCGCCCGGGACGGACAGCCTGAAACTGTGAGACCAATATAGCATCTTTCTTTTCCGCTGGCAAGGGGGCGGCGGCCCGCCCGGCGGCAAAGATGGCGGGCGGGAAAGGGGAAAATGTGGAAAATCACGAAAAAAACCGCAAAAAAACGTGCTATTTTTGCAAAAACCGCCGTTCACAGACTGGACATTTTTTTCGTTTTGGTGTAGAATCAAACGCAGTATGTGGTAGTACCGCCAGAGTGCGATGCCCCCCTCCCGCGTCCACGGCGGGCGGGGATTTTCCTGCGCTTTGGACGCTATCAGGAGTAAAAATGAGGTGAAGACAATGGCACAAGCTTTCTTTGGCGGCGTTCATCCCCATGATATGAAGGCCGCGACCAATGAGAAGGCCATCGAGCAGCTGGCGCCCCCGGCTGTGGTGGTCATTCCGATGTCCATGCACTTCGGCGCACCGTGCACACCCCTCGTCAAGGCCGGCGACCATGTGAAGGTCGGCCAGAAGATCGGTGAGTTCCATGGTTTGGGCGCTCCCATTCACGCGAGCGTCTCCGGTACGGTGAAGGCCGTGGAGCCCCGCCCCTATTCCATGGGCGGCAACATGATGTCCGTCGTGATCGAAAACGACTTCCAGAATGAGCTCAGCGAGGAAGTCAAGGCTCCCGCTGACCCCGACGCCCTCTCCGTGGAGGAGATGGTGGAGATGGTCAAAAACGCCGGTATCGTGGGTATGGGCGGCGCGACCTTCCCCACCCATGTGAAGATCTCCGGCGGTATCGGCAAGGTGGACACCGTCATCATCAACGGCGCCGAGTGCGAGCCCTACATCACCGGCGACCACCGCACCATGCTGGAGCGCCCCGAGGAGATCATCGGCGGCTGCGTGTATCTTGCAAAGATGTTCGGCGTGGACAAAGTGGTCATCGGCGTGGAGGATAACAAGCAGAACGGCATTGACGCCATGAACAAGGTCATCGCCGAGAAGAAGGCCCCCGTCGTGGTGGAGCCTCTGCACTGCCGTTACCCCCAGGGCGGTGAGAAGCAGCTGTGCCAGGCCATCACCGGCAAG
>CABQCB010000293.1 GCA_902462475.1 uncultured Oscillibacter sp.
CGTCTCCGGCGAGTCGGGGGACCCCGGCGTGACCCGCATCACCATCGTGCTGCTGGGGGACGAGCTGATGATCTCCCAAATCGCCGCCCAGTGCCGCAAGCTCCTTCCGGTGATCGCAGTGAAGATTCTGGACGAGTCCACCTCCCTCCAGCGGGAGATGGCCCTCATCAAAGTCAAGACTCTGGACCGCAACGCCCGGGACGAGGTCATCCAGATGGCCAACATCTTCCGGGCCAACATCATCGACGTCAGCCGGGAGACTCTTACCGTAGCCATCTTCGGGGACCGGGACAAGACTGAGGCTCTGGTCCGCCTGCTGAGGGACTTCGGCGTGCTGGAGATCGCAAGAACGGGTACCATCGCCATCGAAAGAGGGCGTAGCACCATATACGACGACAATAAGATCAAGGAGGAATATAACTATGGCAAAAATGTACTATGAGAAAGACTGCGACATCAACTACCTCAACGGCAAGAAGATCGCCATCATCGGCTATGGCTCCCAGGGCCACGCCCATGCCCTGAACCTGAAGGACTCCGGCTGTGACGTGTGCGTGGGCCTGCGCGCCGGCTCCAAGAACTGGAAGAACGCCGAGGACGCCGGCCTGAAGGTGATGACCGTGGCCGACGCCGCCAAGTGGGGCGACATCGTGATGATGCTCATCAACGACGAGGTACAGGCCGACGTCTACAAGCGGGACATCGAGCCCAACCTGGTGGAGGGCAATGCCCTGGCCTTCGCCCACGGCTTCAACATCCGCTACCAGCAGATCCGTCCCCCCAAGGGCGTGGACGTGTTCATGGCTGCCCCCAAGGGACCCGGTCATACCGTCCGCTCCACCTATGTCAACGGCAAGGGAGTGCCCTGCCTGGTGGCCGTGGAGCAGAACGCCACCGGCGACGCCTATAAGATCGCTCTGGCCTACATCGCCGGCATCGGCGGTGCCCGGGCCGGCGTGATGGAGACCACCTTCCACGACGAGACCGAGACTGACCTGTTCGGCGAGCAGGCCGTGCTGTGCGGCGGCGTGGTGGACCTGATGCGCTGCGGCTTCGAGACCCTGGTGGAGGCCGGCTACGAGCCTGAGAACGCCTACTTCGAGTGCATCCACGAGATGAAGCTCATCATCGACCTGATCAACAAGGGCGGCGTGGCGGCCATGAACTACTCCATCTCCGACACCGCTGAGTTCGGCGAGTACGTCTCCGGCCCCCGGGTCATCCCCCACGAGGAGACCAAGGCTCGGATGCGCGCCGTGCTGTCCGACATCCAGGACGGCACTTTTGCCGGCAAGTGGATCGCCGAGAACAAGAATGGCCGCACGTTCTTCAACTCCAAGCGTCAGCAACTGAAGAAGCACCAGATGGAGGTTGTTGGCGAGGAGCTGCGCCGCAATATGATCTGGGGCGGGGACCAGGATCTGGATACTGCTTCGAACTAAATCGGAGGGAAAAAGGCTCCGCGCAAACCTGAAAAGAGAATTTCATTGGAAAGGACCTGCCTGCTGGACAGGTCCTTTCCTTTTTGAAGTCTGTTTCCACAATCACCCCGGGAAGCGGAGACAGATGCATACCCGATATAGAAGCGAAACGGCAGGAACTTTTTCGTTTGGAGGAAAAGGGCAGGCATGTCCGGTGCTTGACACCATTTCCCCTTCGTGGTAATATACTAACACAAAAGCATATCGCGATGAACGCAGGAAGTAACCCGTCTGGAAAGCGTCAGAGAGGGGCCGCCACCGGCTGAGAGCGGCCTTCGTGGAACATTTGGGTGAAATGCAAGCGGGAGCGAGGGGGACATGGATGCCCTCCGTCCGGCCACGTCACGGCCTTTGAGTGAGAAACGAGAGTGGAACCGCGGTCTTGCCGCCTCTCATACCATGGAGTATGGGGGGCGGTTTTTGCATGCCTCCCAACCAAGTGTTTTTGTGCGGAAAAGGAGGCATACTATGACCCGATTAGGAGAGCTGCTCCGGGCCTATCAGGACCGGGACCCGGCGGCCCGCAGCCGCCTGGAGATTTTCCTGCTCTATCCCGGCGTACACGCCGTCATTTTTCATCGGGTGTCCCACTGGCTGTGGCGGCATAACCTGCGTTTTTTGGCCCGGCTCAACTCCCAGATCGCCCGCCACTGCACCGGCATTGAAATCCACCCCGGAGCCAAGATCGGCCGCCGCCTAGTCATCGATCACGGTATGGGCATTGTCATCGGAGAGACCGCCGAGGTG
>CABQCB010000294.1 GCA_902462475.1 uncultured Oscillibacter sp.
GGATCAAAGCCCTCCATGGTCAGGATGCCGTCCATGCCGTCCACGCCGAAGAAGGTGGGCGCATAGCCCATGGCGTTGGCCTGGCTGAGGATGACGGAAGCGGGCTGATAGTACATGGGCAGGAACAGGGTGTCGGCACCGGCGGCCTGAGCGGCGGTCAGCTGCACGGAGAAGTCGGTGGAAGTGTCCTTGGTGAAGGTACCCTCATCCACGATGGTCAGGCCCTTGGCCTCGGCCTCAGAGACGAAAGCGTCCCGGATGCCCTGAGAATAGGCATCATCGTTCTGATAGAGGATGTAGATCTTCGCGTCAGCCATGTTTTCCGCCATGTAGTCAGCGGAGCTGGTGCCCTGGCCGGGATCGGTGAAGCAGACCTGGAACACGTTGTCCTTGCCGGCGGTGACGTCGGTGGAGGAGGCGGAGGGAGTCAGCATGAAGGTCCGCTCATCAAAGCACTTGGCCGCTACGGAGACGGAGGGGCCGGTGGTGGTGGGGCCGACCAGCAGCTGCATACCCCAGTCCATCAGGTTGTTGTAGGCGTTGACGGAGGTCTCACCGTCGTTGACATCGTCCTCGCTCTTGAGCTCGAACTGGATGGCGCCGCCGGCGGCGTTGATCTCGTCCACGGCGATCTTGGCGCCGTTGGCCACGGCCTGGCCGTAGATAGCGGTATCACCGGTCAGGGGGCCGATGGTGCCGATCTTGAAGGCGCCGCCCTCAGAGGTGGTGCCGCTTTCCTGCTGGCCGCAGGCGGTGAGCCCGGCCACCATGGCCAGCGCCATGGCAAAACATGCAAACTTCTTGTTCATCTTCTTTTCTCCTTTATTGAAAGATATTATACAAAAAAGCGGTTCCGCCCATGGGCGGAACCGCTTTACTGTATCAAAACAGCAATGTGCGCTTTCGCGGCATGGGGGGTAAGATCCCAACCAACAATACTACCAGCAGAGCCAGGTTCAGCAGGGAAATGCCTGCTACCAGAATGTTTACCAGGCATACCAGGGCAATAATAATAATGGACGCCATAATAATGGCGTCCAGAATCACACGGATGGCAGTATGAGCGGCACAATGCGCGCAGGAAGAAGCCTCTGCCTGATGGGCAGACGCACCCTGAGACATCGCATGGGAAGAAAACATAGCGTACATCATGGTGCCGGCTCCTTTCTGCAAGATTGCCTGGAAATTACTTTTTATTGTACTCATGCAAAGGGCTAAAGTCAATGCGCTGTTCGCCGTCAAAACACACAGAAAACAGCCGCTGCAAATCGGGATTATTTACAAAAAATTCAAAAAGGAGAGACTGCGACAAAAAAATAGTTGCATATATCAACAAAATAGGATTGACTTGCGGAGGGGATGTGTTATGATGAGGGCAGGAAAAATCCCATTGGCGCAAACGTTTGAGCAGGAGGGGGATGGGTGTGCGGACGGTGCTGGGATATTTAAAGCCCTACGGGCTGCGGGTGGCCTGCGGTGTGAGCATCAAGTTCGTGGCGGCAGTGCTGGAACTCATTTTGCCGCTGCTGCTGGCCCATGTGATCGACGATCTGGTGCCGCTGGGGGATATGGGGCCCATCTGGCGGACCGGCGCGGTCATGGCGGCGGTGGCCTTCGGAGCCATCGGCTGCAACATCACGGCCAACCGCATGGCCGCGTGGGTGTCCATGGAGATGACCCGCAATCTGCGGCGGGACCTGTATGAGCGGACGGTCCGCCTCTCCTGTGCCCAGATGGACCGGTTTTCCGTGTCTTCCCTGGTCTCCCGCCTGACCAATGATACATACAATGTCCACCAGATGGTGGATAAGGTGCAGCGGGGCGGCATCCGGGCGCCCATGCTGGTGCTGGGCGGGCTGACGCTGACATTTTTGCTGGAGCCGGTGCTGGCGCTGGTGCAGCTGTGCGTCTGCGCCGCCACGTTTTTTACCATCTATCAGGTGACGCGCCGGGGTATCCCCCGCTATGCCGCCGCACAGACGGCAGTGGACACGGTGGTGCGGATCATCCGGGAGAACGCCTCCGGCGTCCGGGTCATCAAGGCACTGGGCTGCCAGGGCCGGGAACGGCGGCGGTTCGACGGCGCCAACGCGGCGGCCCGGGACCGGGAGTCCGGGGCCGGTGTGGTCATGGCGGCGGCCAACCCCACCACGGATTTTCTTTTAAATGTAGGGCTCATTCTGGTGGTGCTGGTAGGGGCGCTGCGGGTCCAGAATGAG
>CABQCB010000295.1 GCA_902462475.1 uncultured Oscillibacter sp.
CCTTGAAGTCCATCTCGCCGTGGAAGTCCTCCACGCCCTGGATGTCGATGAAGGTGGTAAAGGAGCCGTCGTCGTCCTGGATCAGACCGCAGGAGATACCGGCCACAGGGGCCTTGATGGGCACACCGGCATCCATGAGGGCCAGGGTGGAGCCGCAGATGGAGCCCTGAGAGGTGGAGCCGTTGGAGCTGAGCACCTCAGAGACCACGCGGATGGCGTAGGGGAACTCCTCCACGCTGGGCAGTACCGGCTCCAGCGCCCGCTCGGCCAGAGCGCCGTGGCCTTTCTCCCGGCGGTTGGTGGAGCGGGAGGCACGGGCCTCGCCCACGGAGAAGCCGGGGAAGTTGTAGTGGTGCATATAGCGCTTCTCGGTCTCCTCCCAGATGGTGTCCAGCTTCTGGCAGGCGGCCAGGGTGTTCAGGGTGCATACGGACAGCACCTGAGTCTGGCCGCGGGTAAACAGGCCGGAGCCGTGGACCCGGGGCAGGATCCCTACCTCGGCGGCCAGAGGCCGGATCTCATTCTTGGCGCGGCCGTCCACCCGGTGGCCCTCCAGCAGCCAGGCTTTCACGATCTTCTTCTGGAACTTGTAGGTAAACTCCTCCAGGTACTTGTCCATGTCGGGGTACTGCTCCAGATACTTCTCATGCCAATGGTCGATCATGGCGTTCCAGCGGGCCTCCCGGACGTTCTTATCGTCGGTGTCCATGGCGGCCTTGGCCTCGTCCATGAAATTGGCCACGATGTCGTCGAACAGCTCCTGGTTGAAGTCGGCGTGCTCATACTCGAACTTGGGCTTGCCGATCTCCGCCACAATGCCGTTGATGAAGGCAACCTGCTTCTTAATCTCCTCGTGGGCCTTGACGATGCCCTCGTACATAATCTCGTCGGGGATCTCCTTGGCGCCCGCCTCGATCATGACCACCTTCTCCATGGTGGCGGCCACGGTGACGTCCATCTGGGAGCGGTGCTTCTGCTCCTGGTTGGGGTTCATCACCACCTGGCCGTCCACATAGCCCACCTCCATGCAGCCGATGGGACCGTTCCAGGGAATATCAGAGTAGGACAGGCAAGCGGACACGCCGATCATGGCAGTGACCTCAGGGGAGCAATCATAGTCCACGCTCATCACCGTGCAGGTGACTACCACGTCGTTGCGCAGGTCGGAGGGAAACAGGGGCCGGATGGGCCGGTCGATCAGACGGCTGGCCAGCACGGCGGGGAGAGAGGGCTGCCCCTCCCGGCGCATGAAGGAGCCGGGGATACGGCCCACAGCGTACAGCTTTTCCTCGAAGTCCACGCTCAGGGGGAAGAAGTCGATGCCGTCCCGGGGACGGGCGGAGGCGGTGACGGCGACCAGCACACTGGTTTCGCCGTAGGTCACCATGGCGGAAGCGTTGGCCAGCTCGGCCATTTTGCCCACCTCAATCTTGAGGGGCCGGCCGGCCACTGTGGTCTCATACACTTTGTGATTGGGAAACTGCTTGTGCTTAATAACGGTTGACATTAGGTTACACTCCTTTATAAATCCTCCGGAGCCACCACCTTTATAGCACTTGAACACAAGCCCCGCCCACTGGCAGGGCCCATGTTCAACTGCTAGAAAAGCACAGCTTCCGGGGCGGATGAACACGGTTGGGAAAAAGGGCGGCGTGATAGCCACGCCGCCCTCTGTTCATGAAATCACTTTCTGATACCGAGCTTGGCGATGATAGCACGATAGCGCTCGATGTCCTTCTTGGCCAGGTAGTCCAGCAGCTTGCGGCGCTTACCAATCATCTTGTACAGGCCGCGGCGGCTGTGGTTGTCGTGGATGTGGACCCGCAGGTGCTCAGTAAGCTCCTGGATACGGGCGGTAAGAATAGCGATCTGCACCTCAGGGGAGCCGGTGTCGGTCTCATGGGTGCGGTTGGCCTCGATTACGGCCGTCTTCTGGTCTTTACGGATCATGGGAGAATTCCACCTTTCAAAAAATTTCCCAGCCGCTGAGTAACGGGCGGGTGAAGTCCCCGCATGGAGCGGGCCTTGTCCCGAAACTAAGCCGGCGGACTGGTGCATCTATGACACACGCTAAAAAAGCATATCATATTTTTCCCCGTTTGTAAAGTGATTTTTCCTTGCAGCCCAAGGTTTTTGCAAAAAATATGGTGCGGGCAGCGCACCGCTGTCCGCACCGCTCACGGGCTTGAGCAGCCCGGTTCCCTTTCCT
>CABQCB010000296.1 GCA_902462475.1 uncultured Oscillibacter sp.
GGCCGGCTGCGCCCTCATCGGCGGCGAGACCGCCGAGCACCCCGGCGTCATGGCTCCCGACGACTATGACCTGGCGGGCTTCTCCGTGGGTCTCGTGGACAAGCCCCGGATCATCGACCACAATACCATGCGCCCCGGCGACGTGATCTTGGCCCTGCCCTCCTCGGGCATCCACTCCAACGGCTACTCCCTGGTGCGCAAGGTGTTCGACGTGGAGCACGCGGACCTGGGCGTCTACTCCGACGAGCTGGGCATGACGTTGGGCGAGGCATTGCTCACCCCCACGAAGATCTATGTCAAGCCGGTGCTGCGGTGCATAGAGGCCGTGACCGTCAAGGGCGTCAGCCACATCACCGGCGGCGGCTTCTTTGAGAACATCCCCCGGTGCCTGCCGGACGGCCTTGGCGCCCGCATCCGGCTGGACGCCGTGAAAACGCCCCCCATTTTCTCCATGATCGCCTCTGCCGGTTCCGTTCCCCAGCGGGACATGTTCAACACCTTCAACATGGGCGTGGGCATGACCGTGGTGGTCTCTCCCGAGGACGCGGACGCCGCCATCGCCGCCCTGGACTGCGGCGCCTACGTGATCGGTGAGATCGCCCGAAGCGAAGAGCGGGTGGTGCTATGCTGAAGCGCGCCCGCATCGCCGTATTCGTCTCCGGCGGCGGCACCAACTTAGAGGCGCTGCTCCAGGCCCAGGAGCGGGGCGACATCCCCCACGGCCAGATCGTGCTGGTGTGCGCCAGCAACGAGACCGCCTACGCGCTCACCCGGGCGGCCAACCACGGCGTGGATGCCGCGGCGTTCCCTAAAAAGCAGATGTCCCAGGCGGACTTTGAGTCCGCCCTCCAGGAAAAGCTGGAAGCGTATCACATCGACCTTATTATCCTGGCAGGCTTTTTGTCCATCCTCTCGGCGGACTTCACCGTCCGCTGGGATGGCCGCATCCTCAATGTCCACCCCTCCCTCATCCCCGCCTTCTGCGGCAAAGGCTTCTACGGCCTCCGCGTCCACGAGGCGGCGCTGGAGCGGGGCGTGAAAGTCACCGGAGCCACCGTCCACCTGGTCAACGAGATCCCGGACGGCGGCCGTATTTTGCTGCAAAAAGCGGTGGAGGTTCTGCCCGGCGATACGCCGGAGACCTTGCAGCGCCGGGTCATGGAGCAGGCTGAATGGGTGCTGCTGCCCCGGGCCGCCGAGCTTTTGAGCGCGGAACTTACAAAGGAGAACTGATATGAACGATACCTACGCCACGCTGGATCTTTGCCAGCTGCTGAAGAGCAACCCCTATCCCGGCCGGGGCATCGTGCTGGGAAAGACCGCGGACGGGCAAACGTCCGTGGCCGCCTACTTCATCATGGGCCGCAGCGCCAACAGCCGCAACCGGGTGTTTGTGGAAGAACCCGACGGCATCCGCACCCAGGCCTACGACCCCAGCAAGGTGGAAGACCCCAGCCTCATCATCTACCATCCCGTCCGTCAGCTGGGCCGCGGCCTCATCGTCACCAACGGCGACCAGACCGACACCATCCGGGACTTCCTGGAGCAGGGCCTTCCCATGGAGCAGGCCCTGCGTACCCGGGAGTTCGAGCCCGACGGTCCCAACTGGACGCCCCGCATCTCCGGCCTTTTGAGCCCCGACGGCAGCTATAAGCTCTCCATTTTGAAGTCCGCCGACGCCGACGGCTCCGCCTGCCTGCGTCAGACCTTCGAGTACCCCGGTCAGGCTGGCCTGGGCCATTTCCTCCACACCTACGTCACCGACGGCAACCCCATCCCCACTTTCCAAGGGGAACCGGAGCGGGTGGCCATCAGCGGGGACATCGACGCGTTCACCGCTGCCCTCTGGGAGAGCCTGAACGAGGACAACAAGATCTCCCTGTTCGTCCGGTTCACCGACCTTGCCACCGGCACGTTCACCCAGCGCATCATCAACAAATATCAGTAAAGGAGCGGGAATCATGACAGAACTGGAACTGAAATACGGCTGCAACCCCAACCAAAAGCCCTCCCGCATCTTTATGCGGGACGGCAGCGACCTGCCCATCACCGTCTTGAACGGCAAGCCCGGCTACATCAACTTTCTCGATGCCCTGAACTCCTGGCAGCTGGTCCGGGAGCTCAAGGCCGCCACCGGCCTGCCCGCCGCCGCCTCCTTCAAGCACGTCTCTCCTGCCGGTGCC
>CABQCB010000297.1 GCA_902462475.1 uncultured Oscillibacter sp.
CCATACGGAGCGATTTTACCGGGAGTACCGGGGCATCTGCCTTGGCTGTCCCGACCCGCCGGAGGGCACCATCGAAGCCCCCATCGGCCGGGATCCGGACTCCGCCATCCGGCGCATGATCCGGCCGGACGGAGCGCCCGCCGTGTCCCACTACCAGGTGCTCTCCAGCCGGGACGGCTTGAGTCTTGTAAAGCTGGTGCCCCAGACCGGGCGCACCCACCAGCTGCGGCTGCACATGGCCTCCATCGGCCACCCTCTGGCCGGAGACTGGCTCTACGGCACGGAGGACCCATCTCTGATCGCCCGCCCCGCCCTCCACGCCTGCGCGCTGCGTCTGGTGCACCCGGTGACGGGAGAAGTGTTGAACCTGACTGCCCCGCTGCCGGAGGACATGGCCCGGCTGACGGACGAACACAATGAACATAAGGAGGACTCCTCATCATGCTGACCTGGAACGTGACCTACCGCACCAAGCCCGGAAAACGGGACGAATTCTTCAAGGCCCTGACGGAGCTGAGCGTTCGGGAAAACTCCATCCGCGAGGCGGGCAACCGGAAGTACGACTACTTCTTCGATGCCCAGGACCCGGACGTGCTGCTGCTGGTGGAAAGCTGGGACAGCCCCGAGCTCCAGCAGCTCCACTGCCAGACAGAGCGCTTCGCCCGACTCCAGGCCCTCAAGGCGGAGCTGTGCGAGTCCGTCACCATCGACAAATTCGACCATTGAGCCCAGCCGGGCGCCTGATGGCGCCCGGCTGTATTTATAGTTTCCTTTTCAATATTAGATTTACTTATGACTCTCTGGTGAAAAAATAAGGCCTCGTTTTCCCCGGCCCACTTCCCATTTCCGGCCAGGCGTGGTATAGTCTTATCGTTGTGAAGTAATACCTTTCCATACGGAATAGATCTAGGAGGAGGCCGTCATGAAGATCCTGTCTGATATCGAAATCGCCCAGTCCTGCACGCCCCAGCCCATCACCGCCATTGCCCGCACCGCTGGGGTGGACGAGCAGTATCTGGAGCTCTACGGAAACTACAAGGCCAAGGTGGACTACCGGCTGCTGCGTGAGGTAGAGCGGCCGGAGGGCAAGCTGGTGCTGGTGACCGCCATCAACCCCACCCCCGCCGGTGAGGGCAAGACCACCACCACTGTGGGATTGGCGGACGGCCTGCGCCGTCTGGGCCAGAACGCCATGGTGGCGCTGCGGGAGCCCTCCATGGGTCCCGTGTTCGGCATCAAAGGCGGCGCCGCCGGCGGCGGCTGGGCCCAGGTGATCCCCATGGAGGACATCAACCTCCACTTCACCGGAGACTTCCACGCCATCGGTGCGGCCAACAACCTGCTGGCCGCCATGCTGGACAACCACATCCAGCAGGGCAACGCCCTGGGGATCGACCCCAAGCGCATCACCTGGCGCCGCTGCGTGGACATGAATGACCGGCAGCTGCGGAATATCGTGGACGGCCTGGGCGGCCGGGTGAACGGCTGCCCCCGGGAGGACGGCTTCGACATCACCGTGGCCAGCGAGATCATGGCCGTGCTGTGCCTTTCCAGTGACCTGATGGATCTGAAGGCCCGCCTGGCCCGGATCATCGTGGGCTACACCTACGACGGCCGTCCCGTCACCGCCCACGACCTCAAGGCCGAGGGCGCCATGGCCGCGCTGCTCAAGGATGCTCTCAAGCCCAACCTGGTGCAGACCCTGGAGGGCACCCCCGCCTTCATCCACGGCGGCCCCTTCGCCAACATCGCCCACGGCTGCAACTCTGTTATGGCCACCCGCATGGCCATGCGCCTTGCCGACTACGCCATCACGGAGGCAGGCTTCGGCGCGGACCTGGGCGCAGAGAAATTCCTGGACATCAAGTGCCGCTTTGCGGGCCTCACTCCCTCCGCCGTGGTGGTGGTGGCCACCGTGCGGGCACTGAAAAACCACGGCGGCGTGCCCAAGGCGGAGCTGAACACGGAGAATCTGGAGGCCCTGGAAAAGGGTCTTCCCAACCTGCTGCGGCATGTGGAGAACATCACGAAGGTCTATGGTCTTCCCTGCGTGGTAGCCATCAACGCCTTCCCCACCGACACGGAGGCGGAGCTGAAGCTGGTGGAGGACAAGTGCCGGGCTCTCGGCGTGAACGTGGCTCTGAGCGAAGTGTGGGCCAAGGGCGGCGAGGGCGGCA
>CABQCB010000298.1 GCA_902462475.1 uncultured Oscillibacter sp.
GGAGGGCGGGACTGCGGGCCTTGCCCGAAAGCTGCGGGAGCTGGCGGAAAAGCTGGAGAAAAAGCACAAGGCCGAAGCGCTGGTGCAGACGCTGCGCCAGGACGCGGAGCGCCTGGAAAACGGCGCGGCCCTCAGCGGCGCGGACCGGTATCTGGCCGCCGTGTATGACCAGAGCGCCACGGCTCTGGACTACCTGCCGCCGGACACGCTGGTGGTGCTGTGCGAGAGCGGTCGGGTGGAGGACCGGGTGAAAAGCACCCTGACCCAGCTGCGCCAGGACACGGAGCTTTTGATGGAGCAGGGTCTGCTGGCCGGGGAGTACGCCGCCCTGACGCTGAGCGCCGAGGAGCTGTTCCGGGCGCTGGAGGCGTTCCCCGTGCTCATGGAAAACGCCCTGCCCACCTCCCGCTATCCCCTGCGGCCCCGGGAGCTGGCCACGGTGAATGCCAAGCAGCTCAGCTCCTACGGCGGCAGCCTGGAGACGGCGGTGGGAGACATGACCCACTACCGCACCTCCGGCAGCGCGGTGCTGGTGCTGTGCGGCAGCGAGACCCGGGCGAAGAATCTTTGCCGCATGCTCGCCGAGCGGGACATTCCCGCCGCGCTGGACCTCCAGGGGGCCGCCATGCCCGCGCCGGGAGAGATCCGGGTGAGCCTGGGGACCCTGAGCGCCGGCAGCGAGTGGCCGGCGCTGAAGCTGGCGGTCTTGACCGAGGGCCAGCTGACGGCGGCGGTGGCCGGAAAGCGGCGCCGGCTCAAGCATGACTCCAACCGCCAGAAGCTCCAGTCCTACACGGACCTCTCCCCCGGGGACCTGGTGGTCCACGTCCACCACGGCGTGGGCCGCTTCGTGGGCATCCAGCGCATGCCCGTGGACGGGGTGGAGAAGGACTATATCAAGATCGACTACGCCGGGGGCGACTGCCTGTATGTGCCCGTGACCCAGCTGGACCAGGTGTCCAAGTACATCGGCGGCGGAGAGGACCAGGAAAAGACCAGGCTCAATAAGCTGGGCGGCACCGAGTGGGCCAAGCAGAAGACCCGGGCCAAAAAGGCGGCCAAGGACCTTGCCAAGGGGCTCATTGCCCTGTACGCCCAGCGGCAAAAGCAGCCGGGCTTCGCCTTTTCTCCCGACTCCACCTGGCAGCGGGAGTTTGAGGAGGCCTTCGACTATGCCGAGACCGACGACCAGCTCCGGTGCATCGCAGAGATCAAGGCGGACATGGAGCGGCCCCGTCCCATGGACCGGCTGCTGTGCGGCGACGTGGGCTATGGCAAGACGGAGGTGGCGCTGCGGGCGGTGATGAAGTGCATCCTGGACGGCAAGCAGGCCGCCATCCTGGTGCCCACCACCGTGCTGGCCCAGCAGCACTATGCCACCGCCATGAGCCGCTTCCGCAACTTCCCCGTGAAGATCGAGGTGCTCTCCCGCTTCACCACCGCCAAGGAGCAAAAGCGCATCCTGGACGCGGTGGGCCGGGGGGCGGTGGATGTGCTCATCGGCACCCACAAGCTGCTGCAAAAGAGCGTGCAGTTCCACGACCTGGGTCTGCTCATCATCGACGAGGAGCAGCGCTTCGGCGTCACCCACAAGGAGCGGCTCAAGGAGATGAGCCGCCAGGTGGATGTGCTGACCCTCTCCGCCACCCCCATCCCCCGCACGCTGAACATGGCCCTCTCGGGCCTTCGGGACATGTCCACCCTGGAAGAGCCGCCCCAGGACCGCCAGCCCGTGCAGACCTATGTGATGGAGCACGACTGGGCGGTGGTGGAGGACGCCATCCGCCGGGAGCTGGGCCGGGGCGGGCAGGTGTACTACCTGCACAACCGGGTGGAGAGCATCGATCTGACCGCCTCCCGCCTCCAGAAGATGCTGGGGCCGGAAGTGCGCATCGTGGTGGGCCACGGGAAAATGGGCGAAAAGGAGCTCTCCGCCGTCATGCAGGCCATGGTGGACGGAGAGGCGGACATCCTGGTGTGCACCACCATTATCGAAACGGGCATCGACATCTCCAATGTCAACACCCTCATCATTGAGGACGCGGACAAAATGGGCCTGGCCCAGCTCCACCAGATCCGGGGCCGCATCGGCCGCAGTGCCCGCCGGGCCTACGCCTACCTCACCTACCGGCGGGGCAAGGTGCTGCAGTAGACTGC
>CABQCB010000299.1 GCA_902462475.1 uncultured Oscillibacter sp.
AGCCGTGGGCGATGGCGTCGGCGCCCTCGGCCTTGGCGATCTCCACCAGCTTCTTGGCGATGACGGGCCGGGCGAAGGCGGTGCCCAGCAGATACTGCTCGTAGCTGGCGCCCATCTTCATGGAGGGGATGATGACCTCGTCCACCATCTCGTCGGTCAGGTCCGCGATATACAGCTTGGAAGCGCCGGTCTTGATGGCCTTTTCCTCCAGGCCGTCCAGCTCGTCGTTCTGGCCCACGTCACCGGCCACGGCGATGATCTCGGGGTTGCCGTAGTTCTCTTTCAGCCAGGGGATGATGATGGATGTATCCAGTCCGCCGGAATAGGCCAGGACGATCTTTTTAATCTCTTTCTTGCTCTTCATGGTGTGTCCCTCCGTTGCGTTGTTTGTTGATGTATGAATTATACGTCTTATCTGAATAAATATGCAAGTGTCATCCTGCACAACTTTCCGCTGCGCTTTTAAGCGATTTTGCATGTTTTTACATATAACCCATAATATAGTAAATATTTTCACAATAATATGCATTATTTTTGCATTTACAGGATAAGTATTCATTTGTGTTCTGCCGATCCGCACCAAATCCTCCTCCGCTTCATAGAATACCGAGCGGGGACGGTTTCCCCTCACGGGGCGGATGAATGCGATGTGTACAGAAAGGCGGCTTCTATGAAATCCTGTTTTCAGCAAACCCTGTATCTGGTGCTGGGGGCACTGGCCATCGGCGTGCTGGTGTTCGCCCTGCTGTCCACCGGCGTACTGACATTGGAGGCTGGCTCCACCGCTTCCAAAGTATTTTTCACCACTGCGGCGGCGATCTCCGCGCTGGGCGGCCTGGCACTGGCCTGCCGCGCCCTGCGCTGCGACTGCTCTCCGGCGCTGATCTGCGCCTGGCTGTGCTCCGCCCGCTGCGCGGGCATCGGTGCCCTGGGCGGTCTTCTGACTGCGCTGGCAGCCTCTTTGGTGGCCTCCTCGGCGGTGCTGGTGAATGTGGGCGCCGCGCTGTGCCTGTTTTTCCTGACGCTGCTGCTGGGCAGCACCGTGTGCTTTTTGCAGCAGGAGACCGCAGCCTACTGCTGCAACCAGAGCTGCTGCAATCCAAACTGCTGCAACCAAAACGGTTTTTGAACCAGTCAGCAAAAGATCCCCGGCGCGCTTTGGCGCGCCGGGGATCTTTTTATTCGTTTTATACCATGACGGCACAGCCGGAATGGTATCATGCCACGTTTTTCGGTCGCCCCGCAAGGGGCGAGAAAAACGGCTCGAATCCAATGATGATGGCCGCAAAGCGGCTATTATACCATATTCTCCGGACGGACGGTCCGGTCGAATTCCTCCGCCGACAAAAGCCCCAGAGCCAGCACCGCCTCTTTGAGGGTGGTGCCCTCCTCCAGTGCCTTCTTGGCGCACCGGGCCGCCGCCTCGTAGCCGATTTTGGGCGTCAGGCAGGTGACCAGCATCAGCGAGTTGGTGAGGTTCTCCTCCATCCTCTCCCGGTTGGGCACGATGCCCTCCACGCAGTAGACCCGGAAGGAGTCGCACACGTCCGCCAGCAGCCGGGCCGAGAGCAGGAAGTTATAGGCCGATACCGGCAAAAACACGTTGAGCTGGAAATTTCCCTGGCTGGCGGCCAGGCCGATGGCGGTGTCATTGGCCATCACCTGCACCGCCACCATGGTCACGGCCTCGCACTGGGTGGGATTGACCTTGCCGGGCATGATGGAGCTGCCCGGCTCGTTTTCCGGGATGCGCAGCTCCCCCATGCCGCAGCGGGGGCCGCTGGCCTCAAAGCGGATGTCGTTGGCGATCTTCATCAGGTTGGCCGCCAGGGCCTTGAGGGCTCCGTGGGCAAACACCAGGGCGTCCTTGCTGGTGAGGGCGTGGAACTTGTTTTCGTCCGGCCGGAACTCCATGCCTGTCAGACGGCGCAGGTGGCGGCAGACCATCTCGTCGTAGCCCTTGGGGGCGTTGAGCCCCGTGCCCACCGCCGTGCCGCCGATGGCGAGGGCGCTCAGCTCTGTCAGCGCCAGGCGCAGCATCCGGCAGGGGGCCTCCACGCTCTCCCGCCAGCCGGAGACCTCCTGGGAAAAGCGCAGGGGCGTGGCATCCCGAAGGCATTCTTCCAGCAGCTCGCTGGAATAGCCGTGACCTTTC
>CABQCB010000300.1 GCA_902462475.1 uncultured Oscillibacter sp.
TCACCGGCCCCAACATGGCGGGCAAGTCCACCTACATGCGCCAGGTGGCCCTCATTGTGCTCATGGCCCAGATGGGCTCCTTCGTCCCTGCCGCCAGCGCCCGCATCGGCGTGGTGGACCGGATCTTCACCCGCATCGGCGCCAGCGACGACCTGACGGCGGGCCAGTCCACGTTCATGGTGGAGATGACGGAGGTGGCCGAGATCCTGCGCCACGCCACCAAACACTCCCTGCTGATCCTGGACGAGATCGGCCGGGGCACCTCCACGTTCGACGGCATGGCCATCGCCCGGGCGGTGCTGGAGCACTGCGCCGACGAAAAGCGCCTGGGGGCCAAGACTCTCTTTGCAACGCATTATCACGAGCTGACGGAGCTGGAGAATACCCTCCCCGGCACCGTGAACTATAACATCGCCGTCAAGACCCGGGGGGAGGAGATCATCTTCCTGCGCAAGATCGTCCCCGGCGGCGCCGACCGCAGCTACGGCATCGAGGTGGCGGCCCTGGCAGGGCTGCCCGATCGGGTGCTGCGCCGGGCCAGGGAGATCTTGAAGGCGCTGGAGCAGGAGGGCGGCACGCCCCAAAAGGCTCCCGCGCCGGCATCGGAGCAGCCCCAGATGTCCCTGGAGAGCCTGGGGGAGGCGGAGGTGCTGGAGGCCATCCGCCGCTGCCAGCCGGATACCCTCACCCCCATCGAGGCCATGAGCCTTTTGTACCAGTGGAAGCAGAAGCTTTCCTGACGGGAGGAACACATGGCGAAGAAAAAAAGCGCATCCTACATGACCGGCGGCGAACAGGTGGCCGGCACGGTGCTGTTCGTGGTGTATTTCGCGGTGCTGCCGCTGGCGGCGGGGCCGATGTTTTCCGCGGCGGAGTTTCTGCTGGGCACCAGCTTTTCCGCGGCGGCACGCAGCGTCATCACCTACTACATCCTGTTTGCCCTGTCGGTCATCATTTTCCATAACTATCTGGCCCGGACCTGCCGGACCCTGGCGGACAATCTGGGGGGCGCCTTCCAGAGCCTGGGCGTGGGCCTGGTGGCGCTGTACGGCCTCAACGAGCTCATTTACCGGCTCACCTACCGCCTGGTGGGCAACCGTACCAACCTCAACGATACCGCCATCTTTGCCCAGATGGACGCCGCCCCCCATATGACGCTTTTGGTGGTGGTGTTCCTGGCGCCCTTTGTGGAGGAGGTCCTCTACCGGGGGCTGGTGTTCGGGAACCTGCGCGCCAAGAGCCGGGCGGTGGCGTACCTGGTCTCGTGCGCCCTGTTCGCCCTGGCCCATGTGTGGCAGTTTGCCGTGGGCGGGGGAGATGTGACGTATTTCTGGCTCATGGTGCAGTATCTGGTGCCCGGCGCCGTGCTGGCCTGGAGCTATGAGCGCTCGGGTACGCTGTGGACGTCCATTGCCCTCCACGCGGTGACCAACGCGCTGAGCCTTTGGGCAGGGGCATGAAAGGAGAAGCAAATGTCTGGTGAATTGACTTTGGAGAAAAGCGGCTGGCCCCGCGTGGCGGTGACCATCGCCGCTGTGTGCGTGGTGGACGCGGCACTGATGGTGTTCCTCCTGCCCCACCTGCACCTGACGGGCATGGCCCAGGCGGTGGTGTGCGCCCTGACGGCGTATCTGCTGTTCCGCCTGCTCTACCCGGCCCTGGAGGGCCTGCTCCCCGGCGGGAAGCGGACCGTCTCCTGGTCCGTGACGGCCACGGAGCTGCGCCTGGGCGGCGAGACCGTGGACCGCGGCCGCATCAAGATGGTCCACTGCTGGCCCGGCCGGGACGCCCTGGGCAACCGCCGGGGCGGGTATACGGTGAACATCGAGACCACGGGGAAAAATTATCTGCTGCGCTCGGCGGCGGAGGGGCAGGACGCGGACGTGTCCGCCCGGCAGCTGCGGGCGCTGGTAGTGGCCCTGGGCTACGGCCGCCAGTGGCCGGAGGAATAGGAGGAAGCGTATGCCCCACATTCAACAACTGGACCGCCATGTATCCGAGCTGATCGCCGCCGGCGAGGTGGTGGAGCGGCCGGCCAGCGTGGTCAAGGAGCTGGTGGAAAACGCCATCGACGCGGGCAGCTCCGCCGTGGTGGTGGAGATCCAGCGGGGCGGCATGGGCCTCATCCGGGTCACGGACAACG
>CABQCB010000301.1 GCA_902462475.1 uncultured Oscillibacter sp.
CGAGACGGTGATGGCCGCCTTTGCCGCCCAGCAGCCGGAGACCCCCGCCGAACCGGAGCCCCAGGCGGCCGCAGAGCCCGCCGCGCCCGCGCAGCCGGAACCGGAGCCGGAGATCCAGCATGTGGACTATCCCGCCGGCGATCCCTTTGCGCCCCAGGCGGAGGAGGAAGAAGAGACTGTCTCTGAGCCCACCCGCCGCATCAACCTCAGCGATCTGAAGTTCGGCCGCAACTATAAGGGCGACCGTTGATTTCCAAAAGCGGCTCATGGTCCATGAGCCGCTTTTGTCATAAAGGAGGCAGGGCCATGGCAAGACACGAGCCCATCGTGGCGTTTTTGTACGACTTTGACAAGACGTTGTGCACCACGGACATGGAGGACTATGCCTTCATCCCGTCTTTGGGCATGACCCCGGCGGAATTCTGGGCCAAGGCCAACCACTTCGGCCGCAGCAACCGGGTGGACGGCATCCTGGCCTATATGTACACCATGCTGCGCGAGTCCGCGGCGCGAAAGCTCCCCTTCACCCGGGCGGACCTGGTGGAGATGGGCCGGGGCATCGTGCTCTTCCCGGGCGTGGAGGACTGGTTCGAGCGCATCAACGCCTTCGGACGCAGCCAGGGCGTCACCGTGGAGCACTACGTCATCTCCTCCGGGCTGCGGGAGATCATCGAGGGCTCCGCCATCTCCGGCGCCTTCAAGGAGATCTACGCCAGCGAGTTCTATTACGACGAGACGGGCGCGCCCGTGTGGCCCAAGCTGACGGTCAATTTCACCGCCAAGACCCAGTTCGTCTACCGGATCAACAAGGGCGTGCTGGACGTGTCCGACGACAAGACCTTGAACGACTCCATGCCCGACGACAGCAAGCGGGTGCCGTTCACCAACATGGTCTACATCGGCGACGGCCTCTCCGACGTGCCCTGCATGAAGATGATGCGCTCCTACGGCGGCCAGGCCATCGCCGTCTACCAGGAGAGCAACCGCTCCGGCGTGGAGGACCTTCTGGCCAAGGGGCGGGTGGATTTCATCTTCCCGGCGGACTACTCCCGGGGCACGGCCCTGGAGGCGGCGGTGCAGGACATCATCCGCAAAATGGCCGTGTGCGACCGGCTCTTTGAGCGCAATGTGAGCCAGCTGCGCGCCATCGGCGGGGACGTGCTGCCCGATCAGGTGGGCCTCTTTTGAGGGTGCGGCCTGCGCTGCTTGCGATCCTGTGGAAAAAAACCGGTGCTTCTTGGAAAAGAGGCACCGGTTTTTCTTTACTTTTCGTAGCCTTTTTGCTAAACTATACCCTACGTATTTTCGGCGCCCTGCGGCGCTGTGTGTGATGTTGGAAAAAAGAACCTTTTTTGAAGGAGAGAGAAATCATGGCTTCCACCACTGAATTTTCCCGTACCTTGTCCCTGCTGCGGCAGGAGCGCGGCGTGTCCCAGCGGACGGCCGCCGCAGACCTTGGCATCTCCCAGGCCCTGCTGAGCCACTACGAAAACGGCATCCGGGAGCCGGGCCTTGCCTTTGTGGTGCGGGCGTGTGACTATTACCACGTTTCCGCGGACTTTATCCTGGGCCGCACCCTCTCCAGAGAGGGCAACATGCTCTCCGAGCAGGAGATCCTCTCCGCTGCGGACGAGGGCAACGTGCTCCAGGGCAGCGTGCTGGCCACGCTGCAAAGCAAGCTCCTCTCCGGCGCGGTGGGCGTGCTGTTCGGCCTTCTGGGCAAGCTGGGGGACAAGGCCGCCATCAACGCCGCCGCGGCGTATCTGGGCAGCGCCGTCTACCAGCTCTACCGCCACCTCTACCGTTCCGCCGGGGCCAACGAGGCCTACTTCGCCCTGGATCCGGCCGCCTGCACCATGGGCACCGCTGACGCGGACATGAAGGTGTCCGAGGTGCGCTATGCCCGGGCCATGCGCCTTTGCCAGAGCCAGAAAAAGTCCTTCCCGGACCTTTCTCCCGAGGCCCTGACCGCCGGCTATCCCGGCCGCTGCCAGAGCCTGACCCAGGTACTCAGCACCGCCGACGCGCGCCTTTGCGCCCTGGCGGACAAGCAGGAGAAGTAAACATGAGCTTTCAGTCCCTTTCTTTCCTGGCGTTTCTGGCCCTGACTGCCGGGGCCTGCGCCCTGCTGCGCCGCCGCAG
>CABQCB010000302.1 GCA_902462475.1 uncultured Oscillibacter sp.
GCGGTGAGGGGTGGGTTGCCCTTGGCCTCGATGGCGGATTTCTCCCCCATCAGCTTGGCCTGGCGGCTTTTCAGCTCGGCTAGGCGCTGATAGGCGTGCTCGTTGATTTCATTCTGAATCGCCTGCTTTTCCCCTACCAGAGCGGTGAGCTGGCGCTGAAGGTCGTCGATTTGGCGGCGGCGGCCGTCCTGCCTCTCCTGGAAGGCCGGATCTCCCCGGTTGGGCGCCTCGGCGTCGTCCCGGCTCACCGCCATCTCCAGAGTGTCCTTTTGACGCTGGAGCCGCTGCTCCCGCTGGGCCAGTTCGGACACCCGGGGGTCGTCCTTGCCGCTGGTGGCGGCCAGCACGATCTCCATCTCCTTGGCGTAGTCGGCCAGCTCCTTGTCGATCTCCGCCAGCCGGGCCAGGTCCTTGTTGTGGAGGTTGACGTCGGAGGCGGCCTCGTCAATCAGGTCGATGGCCTTGTCGGGCAGGTAGCGGTCGGTAATATACCGCTCACTCATGGTCACCGCCAAGCGGCACATGTCCGGGCTGATGGTCACCTTGTGGAACGCTTCATAATAGGGAGCAATACCCCGGATGATCTCCACCGCCTCGTCAATGGAGGGCTCTTCCACAATGACGGGTTGGAAGCGCCGCTCCAGGGCAGAGTCCTTTTCGATGTACTTGCGGTATTCCGTGAGGGTGGTAGCGCCGATGACCTGGATCTCGCCCCGGCTCAAGGCGGGCTTGAGGATGTTGGCCGCGTTCATGGACCCCTCGGCATCCCCGGCACCCACGATGGAGTGGACCTCGTCGATGACTAGAATGATGTTGCCCAGTTTCTTCACCTCGTCGATCAGGCCCTTCATCCGGGACTCAAACTGGCCCCGGAACTGGGTACCCGCCACCAGGGCGGTCAGGTCCAGCAGGTAGACCTCCTTGTCAATGAGCTTGTAGGGAACCTGGTGGTCGTAGATCCGCTGGGCCAGCCCCTCGGCGATGGCGGTCTTACCCACGCCCGGCTCGCCGATGAGGCAGGGGTTGTTCTTCTGCCGGCGGTTGAGGATCTGGATGGTGCGCTCGATCTCGTTGTTCCGGCCCACAATGTGGTCCAGCTTGCCCTCGGCGGCTTTCCGGGTGAGAGAGATACAGTAGTTCTCCAAAAACTTCCGTTTGGCTGGGGCCTTGCCCTTTTCCTCCTTGGCGGTGTTGGTGCGGGCGCCGTCGTCCGCCGAGGCGGAGGGACCCTGCCCGCCAAAGAGCTTGTTGAGGAAGGGGAAAGTAGCGGTGCGGCCGTCGTCGTCCTCATCGCCGCCGTCCTCTGGGACAGTCAGGCCGTCCGCCTCCTCCGCGCCGCCGAAGGCGGAGAGCATCTCATTGGAGATATTCTCCAGGTCCTCCTCGGAAATGCCCATCTTCTTCATCATATCGTCCACGGGCTTAATGCCCAGATCCCGGGCGCATTTCAGGCACAGGCCTTCGTTCCTGGCCTGGCCCCCTTCTATTTTTGTGACAAACACCACGGCCACATTCTTGTGGCAGCGGCTGCACAGCGTAGGCTGCATAAAGATTCTCCTTTCAGGGATCAGATCTATTTTGGAGAACTATATCAGAATTTTATGAACATGTCATGAATGAATGACTGGAAATTTTGACGTTTTCAGGAACTGTCGGCCACTCATCCAGCCATCATGGAGCGCAGCATGCCGCTCAGGCCTTCAATGGTCATCAGCCGGGCCAGCGGTCCGGCGTTGGCGTCGGTGATGAGTCCACAAAGCCTTGCCAGCCACACCACCACCAGCATCAGCAGCACCCCCTTTAATAGACCGATGAGCAAGCCGCCAATCGTGTTTACCGCGGATAGAATGGGCAATCGGAAGGTCAGGTCCAGCGCCCTGCTGATAAGAAACCACACCAGCAGGATCAGCAGGAAGGACAGTCCGAAGAGCAGCGCGTTGGCCGCCAGCTGGGCAAGATAAGCCGCCACAGCCGCCGCCGCGGTGGTGGTCACCTCCAGCACCTGCTCCTCTACTGCCTCCTCCAAAAAGCCCCGCAGGCCGGAAAACAGCTCCGATTCCCCAATGAGGTCCAGCACCTCCTGAAGGGTGAAGTCCGGCTCCGGTTCTGTCCCGTCCTCCGGGGCGGCAGAGGCCTCCGG
>CABQCB010000303.1 GCA_902462475.1 uncultured Oscillibacter sp.
GGTGGGTGCGCCGGAGGAGATCTACGCCTCCGGCGTGCTGGAGAAGGTATTCCAGGTCCGGGCCCACAGCGTGGAGACGGCGAAGGGGGAGCGGCAGTACCTCTTCAGCCGGCTGTGAGAGCGGAGGGGGGGCCACCCTGCCCGTTTTCTTGTATGATAAAAAGAGCCGTCCCCCTGAGATAGGGGGACGGCTCTTTTATGCTGATCAGCGGATCAGCCAGCTTGAGAGGGAGCCGCTGGAAGCCGCCCTATGAGAATAGCGGTGCCTGCTCCGGCGGGGAGGAGCCGTTCAGTTGTCGTCCTGGAGGGCATCGTAGTCCGTCTCACCGGTCCGGACCTTGACCACGTTTTCTACGTTGTACAGGAAGATCTTTCCGTCCCCCTGATTGCCAGTGCGGAGGGCTTTTTCCGCCGCAGCCACCACCAGGGCGGGGTCCACCCTGGACACCACGATGTCCACCTGAATCTTAGGAAGCAGGTTCATGCTCATTTTGACGCCCCTGTACTGCCCCACCTTGCCCAGCTGGGTGCCGCACCCCATCACGTTGCTCACCGTCATGCCGGTGACGCCGATGGCCGCCATGGTGTCCTTCAGGATGGAGAAGCGCTCCTCCCGACAGATGATGGTCACCTTGGTCAGCTTCCGGCCGGAGGGGTCAGGCGCAGGCCGGGATTCCAGCGCGGCCGGCACAAGTCCGGAGAGGTCCACCGGCCCGCCGGCCCCTTCTCCGCCTAGGGCGCTGGGGGCTGCGGGGCGGAAGTCGGCGTAGGCGGAGGCCAGGGCGTGCTCTGTGATGTCCAGGCCAATGATCTCATCCTCGGCGGATACCCGCAGACCGATGGTCTTGTCGATGAACTTGAACACCAGGAACATGGATACAGAGGCATAGGCGGCGATGGCAGCTACACCCATGCACTGCACCCCCAGGTGGTAGAGACCGCCGCCGTAGAGCAGCCCGCTGGAGGTGTTGAACAGGCCGTCCGCCAGGGTGCCCCAGATGCCGTTGGCACAGTGGACCGCTACAGCACCCACCGGGTCGTCCACGTGGAGCTTGAAGTCCAGCAGCTCCACCACCAGCACCACCAGGATGCCATCGACTGCGCCGATGAGGATCGCGCCCAAGGCGTCTACCGTGGCACAGGGGGCGGTGATGCCCACCAGGCCAGCCAGAGAGGCGTTCAGACACATGGAGACGTCCGGCTTGCCGCTGCGCACCCAGGTGAAGACCATGCAGGTGAAGGTGGCCACGGCGGGGGCAAGGGTGGTGTTGCCCAGGATCTGGGCTAGCTGGGCGGCATCTGCGGCGGCGGCGCCGTTGAAGCCGTACCAGCAGAACCAGAGGATGAAGCACCCCAGCGCGCCCATGGTCAGGGAGTGCCCGGGGATGGCGTTGACCTGGATGCGGCCGTCCTTTTCCCGGGTGTACTTACCGATCCGGGGGCCCAGCATCCACGCGCCGATAAGGGCAGCCAGTCCGCCCACCATGTGGATCACAGAGGAGCCGGCGAAGTCCACATAGCCGAACTGGACCAGCCAGCCCTGGCTGTTCCAGACCCACCCGGCCTCGATGGGGTAGACCACCGCGCTGATGACGCCGGAGTACACGCAGTAGGCCAGGAATTTGGTGCGCTCCGCCATGGCGCCGGAGACGATGGTGGCCGCTGTGGCGCAGAACACCAGCTGGAAAAAGAAGTTAGACCAGTCGAAGGCATAGAAGTTCGTAAACATCTGATACTCCGGCATGCCGATCAGGCCGAAGAAATAGTTCTCACTGTTCATGATGCCGTAGCCCAGCAGGATGAAGACCACCGTTCCGATGCAGAAATCCATTAGGTTCTTCATGATGATGTTGCCTGCGTTTTTTGCCCGGGTAAATCCTGTTTCAACCATTGCGAATCCGCACTGCATGAAAAAGACTAGGATTGCGCCCATGAGATACCATACCGATAAATCCATCTTCTCTCGCTCCTTTTTACACAAGGGCGTGCGGTCCGGCACCTTCGCCGTCCCGCACGCCCTTGTGCGTTTGATTTTGGTTCCTCTGCTGCAGCAAAAGAAGCAGGCGCCGCCGGGTCTGATCCCGACAGCGCCTTTGCTTGAGTGTGAGTTTATACCTCCGGTTCTCTCCTGT
>CABQCB010000304.1 GCA_902462475.1 uncultured Oscillibacter sp.
GTCAAAAGCCAGCGGCCGATGATGACCTTTTGCTGGTTACCGCCGGAAAGAGAGCGGATCTGGGTCTTCTGGCTGGGCGTCTTGATGCGCATGGCCTGGATGGCCCAGTCGGTATCCTCGCGCATCTTCTTGTCGGAAAGGCAGATGCCGCCGATCAGATAGCTCTTGAGGTTGGAGATGACCGTGTTGTCCAGAATGTCCCGGATGCCGAAGATGCCGGTGGCACGGCGCTCCTCCGTCAAGAGGGCGAAGCCGTTTTTGATGGACTCCCGGGGGTTGCGGTTTTTGATCTCCTTGCCGTGGAGGCGGATGGTGCCGCTGCCCTTGGTCATGGAGCCGAACAGGTTCTCCAGCACCTCCGTGCGGCCGGAGCCGTCCAGGCCGGCGATGCCCAGGATCTCACCCTTGCGCAGCTGGAAGCTGGCCTCCTTGAGGCGGGTGTACTTGCCGGACAGGTTCTCCACTTCCAAAATAGCCTCGCCGGGGACGTTGTCCTTGGGGGGGAAGCGGTTGGTCAGCTCGCGGCCCACCATCAGCCGGATGATCTCGTTCATGGTCAGCTCGCTGGCGGGGCGGGTGGCCACCCACTGGCCGTCGCGCATGATGGTGACGTCGTCGCTGATGCGGAGGATCTCCTCCATCTTGTGGGATATGTAGATGATGCCGCAGCCCTTGTCGCGCAGCATGTTGATGATGCGGAACAGGTGCTCCACCTCGGTCTCCGTCAGGGAGGAGGTGGGCTCGTCAAAGACGATGACCTTGGCGTTGTAGCTGACGGCCTTGGCGATCTCCACCATCTGCCGCTGGCTTACGGGCAGGGTGGACATGATGGCCTTGGGGTCCACGTGGACCTCCAGCTGGTCGAAGATCTCCTTGGTGCGCTTGCGCATGGTGCTCTCGCTGACCATGATGCCGCCCACCTTGGGGTAGCGGCCCAGCCACAGGTTGTCGGTAACGGTGCGGGTCAGGGCCTGGTTGAGCTCCTGGTGCACCATGGCCACGCCGTTTTCCATGGCCTCCTTGGAGCTTTTGAAGTTGACCTCCCGGCCATCCAGGGTAATGGTGCCGCTGTCCTTGGAATAAATGCCGAACAGGCATTTCATCAGCGTGGACTTGCCAGCGCCGTTTTCTCCCATCAGCGCGTGGACAGTGCCGGGGCGGACGGTCAGTGACACGCCGTCCAGGGCCTTGACGCCGGGGAATTCCTTGGTGATCCCCCGCATTTCAAGCAATGCCGGCTGATCCATAGTTTTCTCCTCCTTTTGCCTTTGTTTCGATCCGGGGCTCCTGCCTCAGCCTTGTCCGGCGGACACGGCTCAGGCAGAAGCTCCCATGGAAGGGAGCGGGGCTGTCGCGCTCGACAGCCCCGCTCGTCTGTTGCTCAGCGTTGGGGCGACCCTTCGGGTCAGCCGGTGACCTTGGCGTAAGGCACACGGATCTTGGCCACGCCCTCGTCCACGTTGTAGCTATCGGTATTGGCCATCAGCTCGGCGGCAGAGTTCACGTTCTCGACCAGAGTCATGATGGTGGAGGCCATGCCGGCGGCGTCCTGCTTGACGGTACCGGTCATCTGGCCGTTCTCGATCTTCTGAACGGCGGAGTCCATGGCGTCAACGCCGTAGACGGGGATGGTCTTGGAGCCTTCCTCGCCGGTGTTGTAGCCGGCAGCCTGCAGAGCGGAGATAGCGCCCTCGGCCATGCCGTCGTTGTTGGCGATGACCAGCTCGATCATGTTGCCGTTGGCCTCAGAGTAGGAAGCCAGGATGGTGGTCATGTAGTCGGTGGCAGCCTGCGCAGACCAGGCACCGGTGGTGTCCACCAGGTACTTGGAGGTGTTGGCGGGATCATAGAAAGCCAGCTCGGGCTTACCGGCCTCGGTCAGCTTGGCGTTGGCGTCCTCCACGGAGAACTGGGTGCGGTACTCAGCCTCAGCGTTGCCCTCCTGGCCCTTGAACAGGACGTAGGAGATGGTGCCGTCGCCGTTGAGGTCCACGGTGTCATAGTTCTCCAGCAGGTAGTCGCCGATCATCTCGCCCTGCATGTGGCCGGCCTCGGCAGCGTCGGTGCCGACGAAGGCGCACTGCTCG
>CABQCB010000305.1 GCA_902462475.1 uncultured Oscillibacter sp.
GCATCTACGAGGCCATGGAGGGCTGCCCCGTCACCATCCGCTTCCTGGATCCCCCTCTGCACGAGTTCGTGCCCACCGAGGAGGCCGACATTGAGCTGCTGGCCAAGGACATGGGCAAGTCCGTTGCCGACATCAAGGCCATCATCGCCTCCCTGCATGAGTTCAACCCCATGATGGGTCACCGCGGCTGCCGTCTGGCTGTCACCTATCCGGAGATCGCCGCCATGCAGACCCGCGCCGTCATCAAGGCCGCTCTGAACGTCCAGGCCAAGCATCCTGAGTGGACCATGGTCCCCGAGATCATGATCCCCCTGGTGGGCGAGGTCAAGGAGCTCAAGTACGTCAAGAGCGTCGTGGTCTCCACCGCTGATGAGATCATCAAGGCCGCCGGCTCCGACATGAAGTACCTGGTGGGTACCATGATCGAGATCCCCCGCGCCGCCCTCACCGCCGACGAGATCGCCAAGGAGGCCGACTTCTTCTCCTTCGGCACCAACGACCTGACCCAGATGACCTTCGGCTTCTCCCGCGACGACGCCGGCAAGTTCCTGAGCTACTACTACGACAAGAAGATCTATGAGTCCGATCCCTTCGCCCACCTGGATCAGAACGGCGTGGGCAAGCTGGTGGCCATGGCCGCCAAGCTGGGCAAGGAGACCCGCCCCGACATCCACCTGGGCATCTGCGGCGAGCACGGCGGCGACCCCTCCTCCGTGGAGTTCTGCCACCGCACCGGTCTGGACTATGTGTCCTGCTCTCCCTTCCGCGTGCCCATCGCACGTCTGGCTGCCGCCCAGGCTGCCATCAAGGACGAGAAGTAAGCTTCTCTCCCCTTTCAAAGCCAAAAGAGGATGCCGCTTTCCGCGGCATCCTCTTTTTTGGCGATGGACACGCTCCCCTGCTCCGCACTCGTCTGCGGCGGCCGGTGCCTTGGTCCACAAAGCTGCAAAAAAAGCGCCCCCGACGGGGCGCTTTTTGAAAATATGGTTTTCAGTCCGTATCCCAGGAGCGATCCTCCCAGTAGTAGCTGATGCGGCTGTCGATGTTCCACAGGGCCTCCAGCCACCGCTCCACTTTGTGGCGGGGGAAGTGCTTGTTGATGAACAGCGCCACCACCACGCCCACGCCCGTATCAAAAATGCGGTTGAGGGCGTAGCTGATGTAGGTATCCACCGGCGTGTTGAAAAGCAGGATGCAAAGCACCACGCCGCCGGGCTGCACGCCGCCCACCCAGAACACCTGGCACAGCACGATCAGCAGGATCGTGCCGATGAACACCAGCACCACCAGCAGCAGCGAACGGCCGCCCTCGGGATGGAAGATCAGGTAAATGCGGAACAGCACCATGCCCAGCACGCCGCCGATGGCCGTGCCGAACAGACGGTTGCCGCCGTTGAGCTTGGAGTGCTCCATATTGGTGCCCAGGCCGAAGATGGCGCCGATGCAGGCAAAGGCGGGGCTGCGGTCCAAAAAGTAGTAGATCAGGGCGCAGATGGCCGCCGCCGTGGCGGTCTTGATGGTGCGCATGCCCACGGTGGGACGGCGGCGCTGGGGCGGCAGCGTTCCCGATCCGGCAGGCGGAGTCTGGGGGGGCTGGGGCGTCTCCGGCGCGGCGGAGGTTTCGGTCGTGTCGCCCTCGCTGGGCATGGTTGGCTTCGTGTCCATAGGTCTCCCTTTCTTCTGCTGCGGCGCTCTGTATCCAAATTCAGGAAACCGGCCGGAAGCCTGCTGCCCCGGCGTCTCCGCCGCTGCCCCACGGAAAGTGAGGAAAAACGGCAATTTCCCGTAAAAATCCGCATCGGGAGTATTATAACATAGAACGCTATGCCTTGGGCAAAAAGTTTGCGAAAAAACTAACAATTTTTTTGCGTGCCCCTTGTGCTATCTGCTGTGAAGAGGCCGGCGCCTTTCGGCGCCGGCCTCTTTTCCTTAATATTCCACTTCTCCGGTGAAGACCAGCTTGGCGTCGCCGGTGAGGGTGACCCGCTCGTCCGTGTAGTTGACCACCAGGTCACCGCCCCGGACACGCACGGTCACGTCGCTGCCCTTGGAGCAAAGGCCGTTGGCTACGGCGGCCACC
>CABQCB010000306.1 GCA_902462475.1 uncultured Oscillibacter sp.
ATCACGGACAGCTGCCAGGGCTGCATCTCCCACCCCTGCATGAACGTGTGCCCCAAGGATGCCATTTACCTGGACGAGCAGAAGCACTGCCACATCGACCAGGACAAGTGCATCAAGTGCGGCAAGTGCTTCAACCAGTGCCCCTACCGGGCCATCAGCAAGATCGAGCGCCCCTGCGCCGCCGCCTGCGGCATGGACGCCATCGGCTCCGACGAGCTGGGCCGGGCCAAGATCGACTATGACAAGTGCGTCTCCTGCGGCATGTGCCTGGTGAACTGCCCCTTCGCCGCCATCGCCGACAAGAGCCAGATCTTCCAGATCATCAACGCCATCAAGCGCGGCGAGGAGGTCATCGCCTGCGTGGCGCCCGCCTTCGTGGGCCAGTTCGGCAAGGAGGCCACGCCTCCCAAGATCAAGGCCGCCATGCGCATCCTGGGCTTTAAGGACGTGGTGGAGGTGGCCATCGGCGCCGACCTTTGCACCGTGGAGGAGGCCCACGACTTCCTGGAGAACGTCCCGGCCAAGCAGCCCTTCATGGGCACCTCCTGCTGCCCTGCCTGGTCCGTCATGGCCAAGAAGCTCTTCCCCCAGTTCAAGGACTATATCTCCATGGCCCTGACCCCCATGGTTATCACCGCCCGCATGGTGAAAAAGGACCATCCCAAGGCCCGCATCTGCTTCATCGGGCCCTGCGCCGCCAAGAAGCTGGAGGCCAACCGCAAGTCCGTCCGCTCCGACGTGGACTTCGTGCTGACCTTCGAGGAGCTCCAGGGCATGTTCGACGCCAAGGACATCGACTTTGCCGCCATCGAGCCCGGACCCGACGACAACATGGACGAGGGCACCGGCATGGGCCGGGGCTTCGCCGTGGGCGGCGGCGTGGCCGCTGCCGTGGTGGAGGCCATCAGCCACATCGATCCCGACCGGGAGGTCAAGATCGAGTACGGCGACGGCCTGCGGGAGTGCCGCAAGATGCTCATGATGGCCAAGGCCGGCAAGCGCGACGGCTATCTGCTGGAGGGCATGGCCTGCCCCGGCGGCTGCGTGGCCGGCGCCGGCACCATCACCCCCGTGAAGGAGAGCGCCGCCAGCGTGGAAAAATTCAAGAACGCCGCACCGGAGATGAGCTGCGTCACCAGCCCCCATCTGGACCGGCTCAAGGAGGTGGAGGAGTAAATCCTCCCCCCTGCCCCCGCCGTTTGGCGGGGGCTTTTTTTTCGGGGAAATCTCTGCCAGTCGGACAAGTTAGGACAGATCTGTCCTTCATTCGACAGAGTTCGTGAAAATTCTCTTCATTTTTCTCCGGCCAAGCGAAGTTTTTTCCTAGAACTTCGAAGAATTTTCTATCGTTTTTTCCATGGCGCGACGCTATAATGTGGCTATCTCCGAATGGACGGCCCTTTTCGGACCGTCGGAATTCAAAATTTATAGGAGGAACCAGAATGAAGAAGCTTTTTGCACTTGCCCTTTCCGCCATTATGGTGCTGGGTCTGCTGTCCGGCTGCGGCAGCCAGGAAGAGACCCCCGCTGAGGGCGGCGAGGAGACCCCCGCTTCCACCAGTGAGCTGAACGTCGGCGTGTTCTATTACAACTTTGCCGATGCGTACATCACCACCGTCCGCAACGAGATGGATGCCAAGCTGACCGAGGCCGGCATCACCTTCAACAACTTCGACGGCCAGAACAACCAGGCCCAGCAGCTGGACCAGATCAACACCGCCATCACCAACGGCGCCAACCTCCTGATCGTCAACATCGTGGAGACCTCTTCTCCCGACGCTGCCCAGCAGGCCTGCGATGCCGCCAAGAACGCCGGCATCCCCATCATCTTCTTCAACCGCGAGGTTGAAAACAGCGTGGTCGACAGCTATGAGAACTGCGCGTTCGTCGGCACCGACGCCGCCGAGGCCGGCCACATGCAGGGCGAGATGATCGGCAACTACCTGCTGGAGAACTACGACGCGGTTGACCTGAACGGCGACGGCACTATCTCCTACGTTCTGTTCAAGGGCCAGGAGGGCAACAAGGAAGCCGAGTACCGCACCCAGTATTCCGTCGAGGACGCCGACGCCATCCT
>CABQCB010000307.1 GCA_902462475.1 uncultured Oscillibacter sp.
CCACCGCGGTGGCCACGCCGCTGCGGGCGGCAGGCAGGATCACCCGGAAGTTGGTCTCCATCTCCGTGGCGCCCAGGGCCAGCGACGCCTCCTCATATTCCTTGGGCACGGCCCGCAGCGCCGTCTCGGACACGTTGATGATGGAGGGCAGGATCATGATGGCCAGCACGATGATGGCCGAGAGCAGGCACGCGCCGGAGCTGAGGCCGAAGGCATTCTGCACCGCGGGCACCAGCACGATCATACCCACCAGGCCGTAGACCACGGAGGGGATGCCCGCCAGCAGCTCCACCGCCGTGCGGATCACGGCGGCAGCCTTGGGCGGCGCCACCTTGGCCAGGAACATGGCGGTCATCAGTCCCACCGGCACGCCGATGACCACGGCGCCAGCCGTGCCGTACACAGACGTGAGGATGAAGGGCAGGATGCCGTAGGAGGGCTCCACCGTGGTGGCGGTGGGGGCCCAGACCTCCCCCAGCAGGAAGTCCTTGAGGCCGATGGTCCGGATGGCCGGCAGGCCGGAAATGATCAGATAGATGCTGATGAACAGCACGAAAGCCACGGCCACGATGCCGCAGAGCAAAAACACGGTATGCACGAACAGCTCCATACCCTTCCGGGCACCGCTGTGCCGCGGGGGATCCGCCTTCTTGGGCGTAAGGACCGCCCCGGTCAAAACGGCGTCGCCCACCGCTTCCAAAATCTCACGTTCCACAACTTTCTCCTTTCCTGTACGCCCCGGTTACGGGAATAGCCCCCACCCGCCAAGTGTGTGGGTGGAGGCTGATCCCCAGGGGAATGGTCTGCTTATTCCGCCACGGGAACCGCACCGGCGGCGCGGATCAGGTCGTTGGCGGCAGAAGAGGTGGCGAAGTCGAAGAAGGCCTGAGCCTGGGCAGAGAGGGCGGTATCCTCCTTGGTCACCAGGACGAAGGGACGCTGGATGGCGTAGGTGCCGTCCAGGACGGTCTCCTCAGAGCAGGCCACACCGCCCACGGTCAGGGCCTTGATGCCCTCCTGGCCCTCCACAGCGGAGAGAGAAGCATAGCCGATGGCGTTGGGGTTGCCCTTCACGGCCTCGATGACGGCGCCGGTGGAGGTCAGCTCCTGGGCCAGCACGCAGGTGTCCTTGGTATCGGTGATGGTCTCGAAGCCGTCGCGGGTGCCGGAGCCAGCCTCACGGCCGATGCAGGAGATGGTGCCGGCGTCGCCGCCCACCTCGCTCCAGTCGGTGATGGCACCGGTGAAGATCTGGGCGATCTGCTCCACGGTCAGGTCAGAGACCTTGCTGTCGGCGTTGACGATGACGGCGATACCGTCCAGGGCCACGGTGGTGCCCACCAGGCCGGCGGCAGTCTCCTCATCCTTCAGGGCGCGGGAGGAAAGGCCGATGTCGCAGGTGCCGTTCTTGGCAGCCTCGATGCCGGTACCGGAGCCGGTGGGGTCATAAGTCACGCTGACACCGCTGTTGTCCGCCATGAACTGCTCGCTCAGAGCACCGATCACCTTTTCCATAGAGGTGGAGCCGTTGGTGGAAACGGAGCCGCTGAGGGTCTCCTCCTGGGCGGGGGTCTCCTCCGCCGGAGTCTCGGCAGGGGTCTCCTCCTGGGAGCCGCAGCCGGCCAGCAGGGCGGCGCTCAGGCTCAGCGTCAGCAAAATAGAAAACAGCTTTTTCATTCCAAATGATCTCCTTTTTCGCATATGTCTGTTGCTTGGTGCATGGTCACAGTATAGGGCCCACTGCGTAAAATCCGACACCAGGAGATTGTAAAGTGTTTGTAAAATTGCATTTTGCAATGTAAAAAGGAGACGCCCCGCCGGGGCGTCTCCCTTTTACATAGTCTCATTTTATTTAAAATTTGCAAAGCGCCGTAAAACACGGGCCCTGGGGGCCGATGCCCTCCATATAATAGGCGTCCTGTTCCCGGACGCCCAGCAGCCGCAGCTCCTCGCCCAGGGTGGCCTCCTTGCTGTAATTGATGAAAAATTCCCGGGGCACCCGGTCCTGCAGGTCGGCGGGCAGAGCGTCCCAGACGATGTCGCCGTAGTTGCCGCTGTACACATGGCCGTTGC
>CABQCB010000308.1 GCA_902462475.1 uncultured Oscillibacter sp.
GGTCCCAGCAGCGCCCGGGCCCGGCCCGCCTCCAGATCCTCCTGGCCCACATGGACGCCGTCGGCGCCCACGGCGGCGGCGATGTCCACATTGTCGTTGATGATGCTCACCACGCCACGGCGGCGGCAAAGGGCCACGAAGCGCTCCGCCAGGCGCAGAAATTCCTCCCGGGAGGCATGCTTTTCCCGCAGCTGCACGATGCCCGCGCCGCCGTCGATGGCTGCTTCGATCTGGGCGAAAAAGGCGTCCTCGTCCGCCGCCCAGGCCCGGTCCGTCACGGCGTAGAGCCGCATCTGCTGGTGTGTAAGCTTCATAGTTCGCTCCTCCAAAAAACAAAAAATCCGCAGACACCCGATGTTGGGCAGCCTGCGGCGCAAAGCACACTATTTCCCTCCGTTGGCATGATCCAAATCAGGTCTAGGGTCGAGACCTTGCAGCCTCCTCTCAGCCCGCGCCAGCGGACTCCCCATTTTTTAATGAAAATATCATACGCTCCTTTCCCCGCCTTTGCAAGCCCTCTTGACAATCTTTGGCGAAAATGCAATAATATTCGGCAGAAAACAGGGGAGCCCACGGGCTGAGAGGGAGCGAACGCTCCGACCCTTTGACCTGATGTGGGTAATGCCACCGTAGGGACATCGCGATGTAAAAAACGGCGAGGCCCACGGGGTCTTGCCGTTTTCCACTTCTTTGGAGAAAGGATGTGTAAGGGAGAATAGCTGCGGCGCCCCGGTCTTCCGGGAGCGGACAGAGGGGGAGCGCCCTGTGTCCGGGCCAACCACACAGCGATGGGAAGCCGTGTTCCGGCGTGAGAGGAGGCCAGCAAGCCTCGACCGATGTTTCCACCCACAGGCGGAGTGTCCGTCTGTGCCTTGCCATGCAAGGGGAAAACGCTGTGTACATCCCGTTTTCTCCCTGCCGATTCTGATATATCAAAGGAGATCGATCTTCATGAACCGCAGTTCTGTGAAAAAGCTGGCCCTGGCCGGCATGCTGTGCGCCGTGGCCGTGGCCGGCAGCACCTTTTCCTTCCCCGTCTTTTCCAGCAAGTGCGCCCCCGTGCAGCACATGGTGAACGTGCTTTGCGCCGTGTTCCTGGGCCCGGGCTACGGCCTGGGCGTGGCATTCGTGGCGAGCCTTCTGCGCAACCTCCTGGGCCTTGGGAGCCTTTTGGCCTTCCCCGGCAGCATGTGCGGTGCCCTGTTGTGCGGCCTCATGTATAAAAAGACCATGAACCTGCCCGCCACCCTCTGCGCCGAGGTGTTCGGCACCGGCATCATCGGCGGTCTTTTGTCCTATCCCATCGCCATCGCCTTCATGGGCGTGGTGGCCGGCACCATCGGCTACACCGCCTATGTGGTGCCGTTCCTGGTGTCCACCGTGGGCGGCAGCATCATCGCCGGCGCCCTGGTGCTGGCTCTCAAGTCCAGCGGCGCCCTCAAGTCCATGCAGTCCGCCCTGGAGCACTAAAAGCGTTTCGTGACCGTTTGAAAGAAGGAGCCCCCATGTCCATCCTCACCCCCCTGGACGCCCTGCGCCGCCGTCGTCCCCTGGTGCACTGCGTATCCAACATCGTCACCGCCAACGACTGCGCCAATGTGCTGCTTGCCGCCGGCGCCAGCCCCATCATGGCCCAGGCCATGGAGGAGATGGCCGAGATCACCGCCGGGTGTGACGCCACCGTCCTCAATACCGGCACGCCGGAGGGTGCTGGCCGCTGGGACCTTTGCCGCCTGTGCGGCGCTCTGGCCGCCAAGGACCGCCAGCCGGTGGTGCTGGACCCGGTGGGCGTGGGCGCCTCCGCCTTCCGCCTTGCGGGGGTAGAGTCGCTGCTGGAGGCGTTCACCCCCACGCTGGTGCGGGTGAACCTGGGGGAGGCCCAGGCCCTGCTGCATCAAAAGAGCCGGGAGCGGGGCGTGGACAGCGCGGACGCTGAGGAAAAAGAGCATCTTGCCTGCGCCGCGGCTCTGGCCCAAACGCTCCAGACCACCGTGCTGCTCACCGGGGCGGCCGACATCGTCACCGACGGTGCCCGTGCCTGGCGCATCCGGGGCGGCAGCCATTCCATG
>CABQCB010000309.1 GCA_902462475.1 uncultured Oscillibacter sp.
GGAGGCCATGGACCTGGGCGCCGTGGCGCATCTTTCCGCCATTGACGCCCGGTACGCCTTCATGCACTGCTTCGACGGCTTCCGCACCTCTCACGAGATGCAGCGCATCGAGGCGCTGGATTACGAGGACCTGCGGGGCCTGGTGAACCAGGACTCCCTGAAGGCCTTCCGCCGCAGCGCCCTCAACCCCGAGCACCCCACCAACCGGGGCAACAACGTCAACCCCGACGTGTACTTCCAGTGCAAGGAGGGCGCCAACGAGAAGGCCGCCTCTCTGCCTGACACCGTCCAGCACTACATGGACGAGATCAACAAGCTCACCGGCCGGGACTACAAGCTCTTCAACTACTACGGCGCGCCCGACGCCGAGGACGTGATCGTGGTCATGTGCTCCGCCTCCGAGACCGTGAAGGAGACCGTGGACTTCCTCAACGCCCAGGGCCGCAAGGTGGGCATGGTGCAGATCCACCTGTACCGTCCCTTCTCGGTGAAGCACTTCGCTGCCGCCATCCCCGCCACCTGCAAGCGCATCGCCGTGCTGGACCGCTCCAAGGAGACCGGCTCCGTGGGCGAGCCCGTGTATCTGGACGTGGTGACCGCTCTGAACCAGGCGGGCCTGGGCCACATCCGCGTGGTGGGCGGCCGGTACGGCCTGTCCTCCAAGGACACCACCCCCGGCCAGATCATCGCCGTGTATGATAACCTGGCCCAGGAGAATCCCAAGAACAGCTTCACCATCGGCATCGTGGACGACGTGACCCACACCTCCCTGGACTACAAGGACGTGGAGCTGCCCCATCCCGGCGAGGTCTCCTGCAAGCTGTGGGGCCTGGGCGGCGACGGCACCGTGGGCGCCAACAAGAACGCCATCTCCACCATCGGCCTGGTGGCCGACAAGTATGCCCAGGCGTACTTCTCCTATGACTCCATGAAGTCCGGCGGCCTGACCCAGAGCCACCTGCGCTTCGGCGACCAGCCCATCCGGTCCACCTATCTGGTGTCCTCCGCGGACTTCATCGCCGTTCACGCGCCTACCTATGTGAATAAGTACGACACCACCGAGGACCTGAAGGACGGCGGCATCTTCCTGCTCAACTGCCCCTGGAGCGCCGAGGAGCTGGACGAGCGCCTGCCCGGCAAGATGAAGCGTGACCTGGCCCGCAAGCACGCCCAGTTCTACATCATCGACGCGGCCAAGCTGGCCCAGGAGATCGGCCTGGGCAAGCGCACCAACAGCATCCTGCAGGCCGCCTTCTTCGCCCTGACCAAGGTCATCCCCCTGGACATGGCCGTGGAGGACATGAAGAAGAACAACTATAACTCCTACTTCAAGAAGGCCGGCCAGAAGATCGTGGACCTGAACAACAAGGCCGTGGACGTGGGCATCAGCGCCGCTGTGAAGGTGGAGATCCCCGAAAGCTGGGCCGACGCCGCCGACACCCCCGTGGTCGAGCCCAAGGGCGTGACCCCCTTCGTGCGGGACATCGTGCTGCCCATGGACCGTCAGCAGGGCGACAAGCTGCCCGTGTCCGTGTTCAAGAAGCACGGCGTGCTGGACGGCACCTGGGAAAACGGTACCTCCGCCTTCTCCAAGCGCGGCGTTGCCACCATGGTGCCCAAGTGGAACGCCGAGAGCTGCATCCAGTGCAACCGCTGCTCCATGGCCTGCCCCCACGCCGCCATCCGTCCCGTGCTGCTGAGCGACGAGGAGAAGGCCTCCGTGCCCGCCTCCTTTGAGACCGTGCCCGCCAAGGGCCTGGGCAAGGACGTGCCCGCCTACTCCTTCCGCATGCAGATCTCTCCCTATGACTGCCTGGGCTGCGGCGTGTGCCTGACCGTGTGCCCCGCCAACGCCAGCGACAAGACCGCCGACGCCCTGGTCATGACGCCCTTCGAGGAGATGAAGGCCGAGCAGACCAACTTCGACGAGGTCGCCATGAACGACAAGTACCTCAAGAAGGACGTCATCAATGACAAGACCGTAAAGAACCTGCAGTTCGCCAAGCCCTACTTCCAGTTCTCCGCCGCCTGCGCCGGCTGCGCCGAGACCACCTACATCAAGC
>CABQCB010000310.1 GCA_902462475.1 uncultured Oscillibacter sp.
GCCCGGGGGGAATAGTAAAGAAAGCTGGACCGCTTGCAGAAGTCATCCACCCCCAGGGGGCTGGAAAACCGGGCAGTGCCGGAGGTGGGCAGGGTGTGGTTGGGACCGGCAAAGTAGTCACCCAGGGCCTCCGGGGCGCTGCCGCCCAAAAAGACGCTGCCTGCGTTTTTCACCAGCGGCAGCAGGGCGAAGGGGTCCTGCACGCACAGCTCCAGGTGCTCCGGGGCGATGCGGTTGGCCGCCGCCACCGCCTCCTCCAGGCTCTCCGAGAGCAAAATTTTCCCGCCGCCGGCAAGGGCCTTTTCCACGATGTCCCGCCGGGGAAGCGTGGCAGCCTGCTCCTCCAGCTCCCGCTGTACCGCCCGGGCAAGGGCCTCGCTGGTGGTCACCAGCACGGCGCAGGACCGCACGTCGTGCTCCGCCTGGGAGAGAAGGTCCGCCGCCACGCAATGGGCGTCGGCATACTCATCCGCCACCACTAAGATCTCACTGGGCCCTGCGATCATGTCGATGCCCACCAGGCCGAACACCTTGCGCTTGGCGGTGGCCACGTAGATGCCGCCGGGGCCCACGATCTTATCCACTGCCGGGACGCTCTCGGTGCCGTAGGCCAGGGCCGCCACCGCCTGGGCGCCGCCGATCTTGAAAATGCGGTCCGCACCGGCGATCTTCGCCGCCGCCAACGCCTCGTCGCCGATGCGGCCCTGTTGGTCCGGCGGCGTCACCACCACGATCTCGCTTACCCCGGCAATGCGGGCGGGGATCACGTTCATCAAAATGGTGGAGGGGAAGGCCTCCGGGCTCCGGGGTACGCACACGCCCACCCGGGCGATAGGAGTATACCGCTGGCCCATGACCACGCCGGGACGGTCGGTGAGCACAAAGTCCTGGTGCACCTGGCGGCTGTGGAAGGCACGGATGTTCTCCGCCGCCTGCCGGAGCGTCTCACGAAACGGTTCATCCAGCCGCGCCCAGGCGGCCTCCACTTCCTCCGCCGTCACCTCCAGGGCGTCCAGCGCCGCGCCGTCAAACTGCCGGGTATAGCGGCGCAGAGCCTCGTCGCCGTTTTGCCGCACGTCTGAGAGCACCGCGTCCACCGCCGCGCTCACGTCCGCCTCCTGCCGGATGTCCCGGTTGAGGATCTGGGCCGGGGTGAGGTCGCACAATTTATAAATGGGGATCACTGTTCCGTCACCTCCGCCAGTTTTTTTACCAGAGTATCGATGGCCTGCCGCTTGAAAAGGTAGCTGGAGCGGTTTGCGATGAGCCGGGCGGAGATGGGCATGAACTCCGTGATGACCTTCAGGTCGTTTTCCCGCAGGGTGGTGCCCGTCTCCACAATATCCACGATCACATCGCTCAGTCCCAGGATGGGGGCCAGCTCGATGGAGCCGTTGAGCTTGATGATGTCGATGTCCCGGCCCTGGGCGGCGTAATAGTTTCGGGCAATGCGGGGGAACTTGGTGGCCACCCGCAGCGTCCGTCCCGGGTCGTCGGCAAAGTCCTTGGGCCCCGCCACGCACATGCGGCACCGGCCCAGGCCTGTATCCAGCAGCTCGTAGACGTCAGCCCCGGACTCAGCGAGGATGTCCTTGCCCACGATGCCGATGTCCGCCGCGCCCCGCTCCACATAAATGCCTACGTCGCTGGGCTTGACCAGGAAATACCGGATGCCGGCAGCGGGGTTTTCCACCACCAGGCGGCGGCTGTCGGCATATCCCTCCGGGCAGCCGCACCCCACACCCGAGAGCAGGTCGTACACCTTGTCGCCCAGGCGGCCCTTGGGCAGCGCCACGCTGAGCATCTCCCGCTGTGCACCCTCCGGCGCCGCGTCCAGATTTTCCAGGGCGTCCAGATACAGCGCAAAGCCGATGGCCCGGGCGCCGGGGCGGAACTGCTCAGCCAGGGGGTCATACTGTCCGCCCCGGAGCACCGCGCCGCTGACGCCCTGCAAGTACCCCTGGAACACCAGGCCGTTATAGTAATCCAGATCGTTCACCAGGGACAGGTCCAGCCGCAAAGACGCCGTCTGCCCCCGCGCCTCCAGGGCGGCGCCCACCT
>CABQCB010000311.1 GCA_902462475.1 uncultured Oscillibacter sp.
CAACATCTTCCTCAACGAGGCGTGCTCTTCCGGCTGCGGCAGCTTTTTGCAGACCTTCGCCCAGGCCCTGGGCTACGACGTGAAGGAGTTTGCCAAGCTGGGCCTCTTTGCCGACCGCCCCGTGGACCTGGGCAGCCGCTGCACCGTCTTTATGAACTCCTCTGTCAAGCAGGCCCAGAAGGACGGCGCCACCATCGAAAATATCTCCGCGGGCCTTTCCATCTCCGTGGTGAAAAACGCCATCTACAAGGTCATCCGGGCCGCCTCCCCGGAGGAGCTGGGCCGCAACATCGTGGTCCAGGGCGGCACGTTCTACAATGAGGCCGTGCTGCGTGCCTTTGAAAAGGAGATGGGCGTGGAGGTCATCCGGCCCGATATCGCCGGACTTATGGGCGCTTACGGCGCGGCCCTTTACGGCCGGGGCAAGGCCGGCAGCGGCGCGGTGAGTACCCTGCTGGGCCCCAAGGCGCTGGCCGAGTTCCGCCAGGAGACCCGCAACGAGGTGTGCGGCCGCTGCGGCAACAACTGCCAGCTGACCATCAGCACCTTTGCCGACGGCGGCACCTACATCAGCGGCAACCGCTGCGACCGCCCGGTCACCGGCAAGGCAGATTCCGGTGAGCGCAACCTCTATGCCTATAAGCGCAAGCTGATCCTGGGCTACAAGCCCGTTCCCGGCAAGCGGGGCAAGATCGGCATCCCCCTGTGCCTGAACATGTGGGAGCTGCTGCCTTTCTGGCATACGTTCTTCACCAAGCTGGGCTTTGCGGTGTACCACAGCCCCCTGTCCAGCCGGGACCTGTATCTCAAGGGCCAGGGCACCATCCCCAGTGATACGGCCTGCTTCCCGGCCAAGCTGGCCCACGGCCATATCCATTTCCTCTCCAAGCTGGGACTGGACGCCATCTTCTACCCCTGCATGACCTACAACCTGGACGAGGGCCTGGGCGACAACCACTATAACTGCCCGGTGGTGGCCTATTATCCCGAGGTCATTGCCGGCAACTGCCCGGAGATCAAGGATACCAAGTTCATCTATGACTACGTGGGACTGCACCGCCCCAAGGACTTCACCAAGAAGATCCACGAGGCCCTGCGCCGTTACTTCCCAGACATCACCCGCGGCGAAGTGCGGGAGGCGGCGGACGCGGCCTATGCCGAGTACGCCCACCATATGTCCCTCATCCGCAAGGAGGGGGAGCGGGTCATGGACCAGGCCCGGGCCGAGGGCCGGCGGATCATCGTGCTGGCGGGCCGGCCCTACCATGTGGACCCGGAGGTGAACCACGGCATCGATACCCTCATCACCCAGTTCGGCGCCGCCGTGGTGACGGAGGACTCCATCTCCAACCGGGTGGAGAAGTTCCCCACCACCGTGCTCAACCAGTGGACCTACCATGCCCGGCTGTACGCGGCGGCAAAATACTGCTGCGAGCACCAGGACATGGACCTGGTGCAGCTGGTGAGCTTCGGCTGCGGCGTGGACGCTATCACCTCCGACGAGACGAGGGAGATTCTGCAGGCGGGCGGCAAGCTCTACACCCAGCTGAAAATTGACGAGATCACCAACCTGGGCGCAGTGCGCATCCGCCTGCGGAGCCTGTTTGCCGCCCTGGATGAACAAGACGAGGCAAGAAAGGAGCGGTAATATGGAATTGGCGTTTCAAGATTATCCCAAGTTCACCCCGGAGATGAAAAAGACCCACAAGATCCTCATCCCCAACATGGCGCCGGTGCAGTTCCGCATCCTGGCCGCCGTCATGAAGCAGGCGGGCTACACCTGTGAGCTGCTGGAAAACTGCGGCAGCCAGGTGTGCGAGCTGGGCCTTAAATATGTGCATAACGACACCTGCTATCCGGCGCTGCTGGTCATCGGCCAGTTCCTGGACGCCCTGGGTTCCGGAAAGTACGATCTGGACCACACGGCCCTCATCATCACCCAGACCGGCGGCGGCTGCCGTGCCTCCAACTACATCCACCTGCTGCGCAAGGCCCTGAAAAAGGACGGCCTGGACTTTATCCCCGTC
>CABQCB010000312.1 GCA_902462475.1 uncultured Oscillibacter sp.
TTCCCTGATTCTGAATCAGGCCAAGAGCATGGGTTATGAGCCCACCTTCATGGGCGGCGACGGCATGGACGGCATCCTGGCCATCGAGGGCTTCGACACCTCCCTGGCGGAGGGCCTGCTGCTGATGACCCCCTTCAACGCCTCCGCCACTGACGAGCGCACTGCCAGCTTCGTCTCCGAGTACCAGACGCGCTGCAATGAGATCCCCAACCAGTTCGCCGCTGACGGCTATGACTGCATCTACGCCATCTACGAGGCCTGCCAGAAGGCCGGCGTCACCGCCGACATGAGCCACGAGGATATCTGCGCCGCCCTGATCTCCACCTTCACCTCCTCCGACTTCAGCGTAGACGGACTCACTGGCTCCGGTATGACCTGGGCCGCCACCGGTGAGATCTCCAAGGCTCCCCTGGTCTTCGAGGTGCAGGACGGCGTCTACGTCGCCCGCTGATTTTCCGAACTCCCCTTTTTCCCGGGAAATCCATGGAACGGGCGGCCGGGGTCCCCTCGGCAGCCCGTGTCCCTTATTCTTGCACGCATGGCGAAAACGTCTGCGGCAGACGTTGCCGCAGAGGTTTTCGCCATGCTGTCCAGTTTTTCGCGCGCATCTGCGCAGCAAAAGAAAAAGAGGTGACTGGTCTTGAGTATTCTCAACAATCTCATCAACGGCATCAGTCTGGGCAGCGTGTACGCCATCATTGCCCTGGGCTATACGATGGTCTACGGTATTGCCAAAATGTTGAACTTTGCCCACGGAGACGTCATTATGGTGGGGGCATATATCTGTTTTTTCACCATGAGCGGCCTGTCCGGCAGCTTTGAGGAGGGCTCTCTGGCCGGCGCCGTGGTCCCTGCTCTGGCCGGCGTGCTGCTGGCCATGGTAGTGTGCACCGTCCTGGGCATGGTCATCGAACGGCTGGCCTATAAGCCGCTGCGCCAGGCGCCCTCCCTGGCCGTGCTCATCACCGCTATCGGCGTGAGCTATTTCCTCCAGAACAGCGCTCTGCTGCTCTGGACCTCCAATCCCAAGTCCTTCTCCTCCGTAGTGGGCACCGGCTCTATCAAACTGCTGGACGGCCAGCTCACCATCACCCACGTGGCCCTGGTGACGGTGGCCGCCTGCATCGTCATTATGCTGGGGCTCACCTGGTTCACCGGACATACCCGCATGGGCAAGGCCATGCGGGCCTGTTCGGAAGACAAGGCGGCTGCCCAGCTCATGGGTATCAACGTGAACAGCACCATCTCCATGACCTTTGCCATCGGCTCCGCCCTGGCAGCCATCGCCGGTGTGCTGCTCTGCTCCACCTACCCCTCCCTCATGCCCACCACCGGCGCCCTGCCCGGCATCAAGGCCTTTACCGCCGCCGTCTTCGGCGGCATCGGCTCCATCCCTGGGGCCATGCTGGGCGGCATCCTGCTGGGCATCATCGAGATCTTTGCCAAGGCCTTCAACACCAACATCTCCGACGCGGTGGTCTTTGCCGTCCTGATCGTGGTGCTGCTGGTCAAGCCCTCCGGACTGCTGGGCAAGTATGTGCCCGAGAAAGTGTGAGGTGACCGATATGAAAACACGTTCCCTCCGCCGCAAGCGCCTTTTCGGCAATCTCCTCACCTACTGTATCGTTGCTGCCGCCTTTGTGATCCTTCAGCTTCTCAATGCCGGCGGGATGCTCTCCCCCTCCCTTCAGGGGCAGTTGGTCCCCATCTGTGCCTATGTCACCATGGCTGTGGCACTGAACCTGGTGGTGGGCATCTCCGGCGAGCTGAGCCTGGGCCACGCCGGCTTTATGAGCGTGGGTGCTTTCTCCGGCGTGGTGGCCTCCATCTCCCTCCAGGAGCTGATCCCCATGGGCCCCCTGCGCCTGCTGGTCTCCATGCTCATCGGCGCCTTCTTTGCCGGCACCGCCGGCGTCATCGTGGGCGTCCCCGTCCTGCGCCTGCGGGGCGACTATCTGGCCATCGTCACCCTGGATTTCGGCGAGATCATCAAAAACATTATCAACAT
>CABQCB010000313.1 GCA_902462475.1 uncultured Oscillibacter sp.
CATGGAGGAGGCCGACGTGCTCTACGGCGTCACCATGCAGGAGCAGGGCGTGAGCAAGATCCTGACGATCAATTTGAACGACATGGCCAAGGAACTGAAAATTGAGTGAGGCATGGTGACGCCAGGGCTCCCGGCGGGACCCAGCGTCAGCGGTTCCGGCGGGAAGCGGAGGAACAAGGGAGCGGGCGGAGTTTTCGCCGCAGACGGAAACGAAGCAGAGCGGACTTTGGGACGACGCCGCCATGCAGGAGCAGGGCGTGAGCAAGATTTTGACGATCAATTTGAACGACATGGCCAAGGAACTGAAAATTGAATGAAAGAAGGTGGCTTTTCCATGACGCTGCGCAGATGGATGATCCTCAGTGTGGTATTGATGCTTCTGGGGGCTTTGCCGCTCATGTTGGGGCAGATGACAGATCTGCTGGAGGCCAAGGTGATCGGCGGCGTTTTGCTGGCAGCGGGGCTGGTGATCTGGATTTTTATGATTCGCTGTCCGGAGTGCGGGGCGCGCCTGGACCGTTTCCCCGGGGAATACTGCAAACACTGTGGAAGCCGGCTGGACTGGAACAAGCCGCCCCGATTCTGATTTCCGATTTTGGAGGATGCTATGGGCTTTTTTGATAAACTGAAAAAAATCACGACCAACCTCTTCTCCGGCTTCACGGAGGCGGATGAGGCCTTCTTTGAGGAGCTGGAGGAGACGCTGATCCTGGCAGATCTGGGCATGAACACCGCCGTGGAGGCGGTGGAGCAGCTGCGCACCCGGGTCCGGAAGGAAAAGCTCCGGGACCAGGAGGAGGTCAAGGCGGCACTGCGGGACGTGCTGGCGGACATGATCGGCGGCGGCGAGGACGCTGCGCTGGATCTTTCCACTCAGCCCAGCATCGTGCTGTTCATCGGCGTCAACGGCGTGGGCAAGACCACCTCCATCGGCAAGCTGGCCCATCAGCTCAAGAGCCAGGGCAAGCGGGTGCTGCTGTGCGCGGCGGACACGTTCCGCGCCGCTGCTGCCGACCAGCTCCAGATCTGGGCGGAGCGGGCCGGATGCGAGCTGGTGCGCCAGCATGAGGGTGCCGATCCCGGCGCCGTGCTCTTTGACGCCCTCCAGGCCGCCAAGGCCCGGAACGTGGACGTGGTGCTGTGCGACACCGCCGGCCGCCTCCACAATAAGGCGAATCTCATGGCGGAGCTTTCCAAGCTCTCCAAGATCATCGACCGGGAGTGCCCCGGCGCCGCCCGGGAGACGCTTTTGGTGCTGGACGCCACCACCGGCCAGAACGGCCTTATCCAGGCCAAGCAGTTCAAGGAGGCCGCGGGCCTCACCGGCATCGTGCTCACCAAGCTGGACGGCACCGCCAAGGGCGGCATCGTGGTGGCCATCGCCAAGGAGCTGGGCGTGCATGTGAAGCTGGTGGGCGTGGGCGAGGGACTGGACGATCTCAAGCCCTTTGACGCCCGGGAATATGTGGAGGCCATTATATGAGCAGAGTTTGTCCGGACTGCGGAGGGCCCATGGTGAGCGGCTTTTTGCAGACCGGCGGCGGAACGGCTGCCTTTGTGCGGGAGCCGCGGATGCTGATCCGGGAAGATAAAGGAGATTTTCGGCTGCCCATGTCCCGCCTGAGCAAGACCTGCCCGGCGTGGCACTGTCCCCGGTGCAGGCAGATAATCGTCTCCCTGACGCAGGAGAGCAGCGGCAAAGCGCTGGAACGGGCTGCACGGGGAGAACTGTAAATGAGGGACAACCGGACCGGAACTTTGCCTGGCCCGGCGGAATCACGGAGAAAGAGGAAGATAGCATGACAAAACGACAGGACGGGCGGGCCCTGGATGAGCTGCGCCCCATCAAGATCACGACGGACTTTGTAAAATTCGCGGAGGGCAGCTGCCTCATCCAGTGCGGCGACACCATGGTGCTCTGCTGCGCCAGCGTGGAAGAGCGGACGCCGCCCCACGTGGCGGAGGGCACCGGCTGGGTCACCGCCGAGTACTCCATGCTGCC
>CABQCB010000314.1 GCA_902462475.1 uncultured Oscillibacter sp.
GCCATGCAGCTCGCCCCCCTGGCCCAGAGCCTGACCTCCTACCCCATGAGCTTTGCGGACACTACCTCTATTTCCGCCTCCCTGCAGCCCTATGTATACCTGCTGAACATGTACGGCATCGTCAAGGGCAACGAGCTCAACCGCTTTCTGCCACAGAACTCCCTGACCCGGGCCGAGATGGCCACCATGCTCCGCCGGGCCATCGACTTTATGGACGAGCGGGGCATCTATGCCGAGCTGCCCGGCTACACCGACTATGACTGGGTGGGCGGCACCATCGCCGCCGTGTCTACCGGCAGCAGCGGCGTTACCCTGCTGACCCTGACCAGCGTGGGCAGCGGCACCCGTAGCATCTCTCTGCCCGCCGACGCGGAGATCTACGAGAATAATATGCTCTCCTCCGCCGATGCCCTGAAGGTGGGCAGTTACGCCCGGGTGAACCTGGACAGGAAGGGTACTGCCGAGTCCGTGCGCCTGGGCGGCGCGGTCACCTCCTATACCGGCTCCGTCACCGGCGTGGAGCAGGACAGCCTGACCGTGACGGTCAACGGCGCTTCCAAACGGCTGGATATCGACCGCTTTACCGAGGTGCAGGTGGGCAAGACCGCCGGCGACTACACCCTGCTGGATCCCCAGGCCGGATACACCACGGCCACCTGCTATGTGGACGCCATGGGCCATCTGGACGCGGTGCAGCTCTCCGGCGGAACCCGCGCCGAGGAGGGCATACTGGTGAAGGTGGAAAACGGCACCGGCGGCCAGCGGCTCCAGGTGTCGGCCTTTAACGGCGAAACCAGGCGCTACACCCTGCCCGCCGGGGCGGGCGTCACCGTCAACGGCGTGGTGGGCACCGTGTCCGACCGCTATGAGGGCGACTACGTGAGCCTGCGGGTATCCAACGACGAGGCCAACGAGCTGGTCAGCATGGCGGTGGACACCGTAACCGATTACGTCCAGGGCTCCGTCAAGAGCTTTACCTACGCCAAGGATCAAAACGACATCACCCTGACCAACCTGAGTACCGGCAAATCCACCACCTACGACATCTCCTCCAAGGCAGCCATCCGCTTCAATGGCGAGGACATCGCACTCAAAGAGCTGGAGCGGAACTCCTTCGCCACCCTTCAGCTCTCCGGCGGGGATGTGGTGACGCTGCTGGACGCCTATCCTGGCTCCACCACCACCGAGGGCGTCATTGAGAGCATCACCTACGGTACCCCCACTACCCTGGCGGTCAAGACCGCCAATGACAGCGTAATGACCTTTGAACTGGATCTCACCGACCTGCCCGCCATCTACCGGGACGGTAAGAGCAGCTCTCTGGACAAGATCAAGAGCGGCGACACCGTGGTGGTCACCGTGCGCTACAACAAGGTCACCACCCTGGAGACCACGCCTCAAAGCGCAAACGTCACCGGCACTATCACCCGGGTGGTGCAGGATGCCGCCGGGATCACGTTTGATGTGAAGCTCACCGACGGCTCCACCGCCTCCTATACCGTGTCCGAGGGCGTTTCCGTCACCCAGGACGGCACTGCCGTCTCCCTCTACACCCTCAAGCCCAACGATGCAGTGGCCATGGTGGTCAGCGGCGGAGATGTGGTGTCCATCGAGGTGGACAGGGGCTCCGGCTCCAGCAGCCAGCTTGAGGGCACAGTCCTGGTGCCCAACACCAAGGACAAGACCCTGATGGTACAGCTCACCGACGGCAACGTGCTCACGGCGGACGTGTCCGACGCCAGCTTTATGTCCGCCAGCGGCTCCTCCACCAGCCTGCGCCAGTTGGAGGCGGGGGACCGGGTGCAGCTCTTCGGCGATTACAAGGGAGCCCAGTTTGTAGCCACCCTGGTGCTAAAGCTGTAAGTATTAAATGTAATGACATGGAAACGGCCCCGGAACCGCTCGGTTCCGGGGCTGTTAGGCTAACAATAAACCTTCCTGCGTAAGACTTCGGAGGGAAGGATAGTGTGAAAGGGAACCGT
>CABQCB010000315.1 GCA_902462475.1 uncultured Oscillibacter sp.
GACGTTGGCGGCAGTCATGCCGGTGATGCCGATGTCGAACATGGCCCGCTTGAGGGCGTCGAAACGCTCCATCTTGCAGAGGATATCCACCCGGGTCATCTTCTTGCCGGGAGTGGTGTCCTTGGCAGCGCCGGGAGCGGTTTCCACAACCACTGCCGCGTCCATGGGAACGGCTGCCGCCGGGGAAACGGGGGCGGCGGGGGCTTCCGCCAGATCGTCCGGCGTGTCGTCATAGGCAAAGGCGAAGCCGGCGTAAGCGGAGGGAAGACCGTGCTCGGTGATGTCCAGACCCTTGAGCTCTTCTTCCACGGAGACCCGCAGACCGATGGTGTGCTTGAGAATCAGGAAGACGATGGTGATGGTCACCGCAGCCCACACGGCGGTGGCGGCCACGCCCAGGCACTGAATCAGGAAAAAGTGGATGCCGCCGCCGTAGAAGAGGCCGCCGTCCACCGCCAGAAGGCCGGTGAGCAACGTGCCGGTGGCGCCGCACACGCCGTGAACGGAGATGGCGCCCACGGGGTCGTCGATCTTCAAAACGTTATCGAAGAAGCCCACGGAGATGGGGAGCAGCAGGCCCGCCACGATGCCGATGATGGCGGCACCGGCGGGAGAGACCATGTCGCATCCGGCGGTGATGGCCACGAGGCCTGCCAGCGCGGCGTTGAGGGTCATGCCCACGTCCGGCTTCTTGTAGCGCAGCCAGGTATAGAGCATGGTCACGCAGCAGGCAACGGCCGCGGCCATGTTGGTGTTGACGAAGATCAGTCCGGCGGAGACCATGGCGTCGTCGCTGTCCATGGCCACGGTGGAGCAGCCGTTGAAACCGAACCAGCAGAACCACAGGATGAAGACGCCCAGAGCGCCCAGAGAGAGGTTGTGGCCCAGGATGGCACGGGGTGTGCCGTCCTTTTCGTACTTGCCGATGCGGGGGCCCAGGATGGCCGCGCCGATGCAGGCGCAGATGCCGCCAACCATATGGACCGCGGTGGAACCGGCAAAGTCATGGAAACCCAGCTGGCTCAGCCAGCCGCCGCCCCAGATCCAGTGGCCGGAGATGGGATAGATGAAGGCGGAGATGCAGAACGAGTAGATGCAGTAGGAGACGAATTTGGTCCGCTCCGCCATGGAGCCGGAGACGATGGTGGCCGAGGTGGCACAGAAAACCGTCTGGAAAATGAGATAGGCGAAGAGCGGGACCCCTGCGGGGAGGATGGACGAATAGTCGCCCCGGACCATGGGGTCCAGCCCGCCCACCAGCGCGCCGCTGCTGGCAAACATCAGACCGAAGCCCAGAAGCCAGTAGGTAGGCGTTCCGATGCAGAAGTCCATCAGGTTCTTCATCAGGATGTTGCCGGTGTTTTTGGCCCGGGTGAAGCCGGCCTCACACATGGCAAAGCCCGCCTGCATCAGAAAGACGAGTGCCGCACCCAACAGGACCCAAATGGTGTTGACAGATGAATACATAGCAGTCCCTCCTTGAAAAAGAAAAAGGCAAAGGCGCCTGAGAGAACCATCTCTCCAGGCGCCTTTGCCTTTTTGATGCTACATACTTTACCACGGTCCGTCGTAGAGCGTCAATCGTCCGTTTCACTAAGACTTTTTGGAAATTAGCTGGAAAATTCTAGACTATTTATAGACTTGTGACCAAATTGGTATAGCCGATCAGGTACCGGTCGATCTCCGCGGCGGCGGAGCGGCCCTCCGCGATGGCCCATACCACCAGGGACTGGCCACGGCGCATGTCGCCGGCGGCAAAGACCTTGTCCACGCCGGTGGAGAAACTGCCGGGAAGGGTGTGAACGGTCTTGTCGACCTCCACGCCGAAGGCCCGGCACACGTCGCTCTCGCACCCGGCAAAGCCGGTGGCGCCGATGAGCAGCTGGCAGGGCAGGGTGTCGCCCTCGGTGGTGACCACCGCCGTCAGCGCGCCCTCGCTGGTGACCAGGGATTGTACCTGCACGCCGAAGCGCCGGGGAT
>CABQCB010000316.1 GCA_902462475.1 uncultured Oscillibacter sp.
GAAGAGGCGTAAGGGACAGAAAATCTCCAATCAGACAGCCTGCCTGTATACTGCGAAAAGAGCATAAGTGAGCGCCGCCGTACCGTATTTTATAGGTGCAGCGGCGCTTACTTATAGAAAAAAGAAGCGCCCGGAAATTTTCCGGGCGCTTATGATCAAGACACGATAGAGGTACCGGTCTTTCCGGCGATACCATCCTTGGCCTTTTCCAGCAGGGTGATCAGTGCCGTACGGCCGGGCTTGGACTCGGCGAATTTCACAGCGGCCTGCACCTTGGGCAGCATGCTGCCGGGGGCAAACTGGCCCTCAGCGGCATACTGGCGGGCCTGCTCGGGAGTGAGACGGTCCAGCCACTGCTGATCGGGCTTGCCGAAGTTGATGGCGACCTTCTCCACGGCGGTGAGGATGATGAGCGCATCCGCGTCCAGCTCCTCGGCCAGCAGCTCAGAGGCGAAGTCCTTGTCAATGACAGCGCCGGCGCCCTTGAGGTGGTTGCCCTCGGTCTTGTAAACGGGGATACCGCCGCCGCCGCAGGCCACGGCCACCTGTCCGGCGGCCAGCAGGGCACGGATGGTCTCGATTTCAATGATGGACTTGGGCAGGGGAGAGGCGACACACCGACGCCAGCCGCGGCCGGCGTCCTCCATGACGGCGTTGCCGCGGCGACGCATTTCCTCTGCCTCCGCCTCGGTCATGAACGTGCCGATGGGCTTGGAGGGATGGTCAAAGGCGGGATCTGCGGGGTCAACCTCCACCTGGGTGAGGATGGTGGCCACGCTCTTGTGGATGCCGCGGTTCAGGAGCTCTTCCCGCAGGGAGTTCTGCAGGTCATAGCCGATATAGCCCTGGCTCATGGCGGTACATACGGACATAGGGGCCATGGGATGGGTAGGATCCTCGCGGCTGAGGGTCGTCATGGCGATGTTGATCATGCCCACCTGGGGGCCGTTGCCGTGGGCCACCACCACTTCATGCCCTTCTTCGATCAGATCCACGATGGCCTTGGCCGTGTGCTTCACGGCAGCCATCTGCTCAGGAAGATTTTTACCCAGTGCGTTGCCGCCCAGGGCGATCACAATACGCTTACCCATATAGGTCGATCCTCTCTAAAAAATTTTTTAAAATGGGAAAAAAGAGACGGCGGGAATATGGGACCCATATTCCCGCCGTACAGGCTCAGCAATTAGAACAGCTTGCGCTTTCCGCCATTCTCCATGGCCATCAGAGCGGCGACGGGATCCTTCACCTTGCTCATCATGATCATGGCAGCAATGACATAGGGCTTGTAGCTGGCTTCCTTGTACAGGGGCTCGATATAACGATCGAACACGGAGTTGTCCACTTCGCCCTCCTTGCAGCTCAGGCCGGTGATGTCGGCGGGCAGGCAGTGCATGTACAGGGCGCTGCCGTTCTTGGTGCGCTTCATCATCTCCTCAGAGCAGGTCCAGTTCTTGAACTGGGCGTTCTGAGCCAGCAGCTGCTTCTCCAGGGCATCGATGCCGGCCTGGTCGCCAGCCTGATAGAGCTTCGTACGCTGCTCCATGGCGGCAAAGGGAGCCCAGGACTTGGGATAGACAATGTCGGCGCCGTCGAAGGCCTCTTCCATGGTGGCGACCTTCTTGTAGGTGCCGCCGGTGGCAGCGGCGTTCTTGCGGGCGATCTCCTCCACCTCGGGCATCACGTCATAGCCCTCGGGATGAGCCAGCACCACGTCCATGCCGAAGCGGGTCATCAGGCCGATGACGCCCTGGGGAACGGACAGAGGCTTGCCGTAGGAGGGAGAATAGGCCCAGGTCATGGCGATCTTCTTGCCCTTGAGGTTCTCCACGCCGCCGAAGTGGTGGATGATGTGCAGCATGTCGGCCATGCACTGAGTGGGGTGGTCCACATCGCACTGCAGGTTCACCAGGGTGGGACGCTGCTCCAGGATACCGTCCCGGTAGCCCTC
>CABQCB010000317.1 GCA_902462475.1 uncultured Oscillibacter sp.
GACAACTACAACCTGTACTTCAGCCCCAGCTCCACCAGCCAGTACGCTCTGACGGAGCTGACGTACCTGCCCAGCGGCACCAACTACTGCGCGCAGATCCCCTTCACCGCCTACGGCAGCGGCTCCAAGTCCCTGTCCGGCACCATTCTCATCAGCGTGAATCTCTCCGCCGTGTCGGAGGTCTACGGCGTCACGCCCAAGGGCACCGCCGTCACCTTCCCGGCCTCGGCCATGTACATTGCGGTCTCCAGTGCCAGCGGCCAGGGCCTGAGCAGCATCCAGCTGCTGGAACTGCCTGACAGCTCCGTGGGCACCATCTACGTGGGCACCGGCACTTCCACCAAGGCCAACACCTCCACCCGGTACGGCTACTCCAGCGGCAGCCAGCGGATGGGTCAGCTGCGCTTCGTTCCCGCCAGCGGCTTCACCGGCTCCGTGGAGATCCCCTATGTGGCCTGCAACAGCAGCGGCACCCCTATCGCCGCCGGCAAGTTCAGCCTGGGCGTGGTGTCCAACGTGAAGAAGTTCAGCGATATGACTTCCTCCACCTGGTGCTATAAGTACGTGGTGGAGCTCAGCGATGCCGGCGTCATCGACGGCTATACCGACGGCTCCTTCAAGCCCGACAACACCGTCACCTACGGCGCGGCCCTCAAGCTCATCATGCTGGCGGCGGGCTATCCCGAGCAGAAGCCCACCGATTCCAACCCCTTCAGCGGATACCTGACCAAGGCCCGCTCCGAAGGCATCATCACCCGCAGCAACGTGAATCTCTCCGCTCCCATCACCCGTCTGCAGGTGGCCCAGATCGCCGCAGGTGCCCTGAAGCTGGACACCACCAATCTCTCCAGCGTCCAGCCCTTCACGGATACCACGGATCCCTCCGTTCAGGCCCTGAACGCGGCCGGTATTGTGGAAGGATACTTCTCCGGCGGTAAGAGCACTTATAAGCCCAACAACACCCTGACCCGCGGTCAGGTCTCCGCCATCGTCTGGCGGATGGAGCAGCTGGCGGATTGACAGCCCGTCACTGCCCGGATCGCACGAAATAAAAAGCACGCCTGCCGTCGGCAGGCGTGCTTTTTTGCAGGGTCACTCTTTAACAGGGTGGGGGCTGTACGTCACATGGAGCAGTTCATGGGTCCGGTCTTTCAGCTCTCCTTCCAGCAGCTCCGCCACGATGGGATTTTTCTCCGAGCGCTTGATGAGGGCGGAGCGGTCCGCCTCGTAGAGGCCCTCCGCCCGGCGGTTCTTGACGGGAAGCAGCCCGTAGGGCTGTCCCGCGCCGCCAACGCAGCCGGTCTTGCAGGTCATGACCTCCACCAGGTCGAAATAGGCCTGGCCCTCCTGGATCTCCTGCAGCAGCTTCTGGGCGTTCACCAATCCGTGGACCACGGCGATCCGGAGCGCCCGGTCCCCGAAGGGCAGCGTTACGGTGCGGATGGCCTCACTGCCCCGGAGGCCGGAGAACTGGATGGCCTGAAGGGTGTTTTTGGATTTATCCTCCACCACCCGGCGGGCGACCGCTTCCGCCACACCGCCGGTGGTGCCGAAGATGGTGGCGGCGCCGGTGCCCATGCCGAAGGGCATGTCCGGAGACTCTCCCTCCAGCTCCGAAAACCGGATGCCGGACTCCTTGATCATGTTGATGACCTCCCGGGTGGTCAGCACCAGATCCACGTCCGGCACGCCCTCATGCCGAAACTCCGGCCGCTGGGCCTCCATTTTCTTGGCGGTGCAGGGCATGACGGCAATGTGATACGTCGTGCGGCCGTCCTCCGCGTCCTGCCGGGCGCAGCGGTCCTTCAGCACGGCGGCGAACATCTCCATGGGGGATTTGCAGCTGGAGATGTTTTTCAAAAACTGGGGCGCTTCCTCCTCCACATACTTCACCCACGCCGGGCAGCAGCTGGTGAACATGGGGAAGGGGCCGCCTTTTTTCAGCCGC
>CABQCB010000318.1 GCA_902462475.1 uncultured Oscillibacter sp.
CAGCGGTCTTGCCCAGGGGCTTGCCCGCGGCGTCCAGGATGTACCACTTACGCTCGATGTTGGCCTTGTTTGCCATAAAAGTGGACATGGTGTTTCCTCCGTACATATATATTTGCATCGCTTTACAAATCAAGAGCTCCGCGTTAAAATCGGAGCATGTTTAGTTATAGCACACGGCATCGGAATCTGTCAACAGCAATTTCATTTAGCATATGTATATCTTTGATTTTCTTTTGATATCTCGCGATATCTCTTGAAATCTTACTTTCGTATTTTGCAAAGCTAGAGCACCCACTGGATCAGCAGCAAAAGCCCCAGGCCCGGCAGGCCCAGGATCCCGATGACCAGGGCGTTCCAGAGATTCAGCCCCAGGGCGAAGCCCGTGATGCCGGCGGTCATCTGCAGGCCCCACAGCGCTGCAAAGCCCAACGCGGTGTTGACCGCCAGCCGCAGGGCAAGCCGCAGCGGCGAGCGGAACACCCGGATCAGAGCGATGAGGAAGAAGCCGCCCAGAAGGGCGGCCAGGATTTTTTGATTCAGGTCCATGCGCGGCTCTCCTCCATGATGGCCGCGGCCGCCGCACCGGGACAGCGCTCCTTGATGGCGCGGATCAGGTAGTCGCAGCGGGCCTTGGCAGCGTTGATCTCATAGATGCAGCAGTCGATCAGCTCCGGGGCCAGGGCCTGATCGAATTGCCGGTAGGCGAAGGATAGTTCCCCCTGGGCCGCCCGCAGCTCCGCCTTGAGCAGGAGCAGCTCCGGGTCGGCGGGATGCTTTTTGGAATTGAGAACGGATTTCATGGCAGTCCCTCCTGATTTCATTTCTACGGTAAGTTTGGACAAATATGCCATGTTTCATGCCAGAACGGAGGAAAAAACATGATGGACGAGCAGGAGCGCTATATGGCCTTGGCGCTGGAGCTGGCCCGGGAGGCCGCAGCGGCGGGAGAGGTGCCCGTGGGCTGCGTGATCGTGCGGGACGGCCAGGTGGTGGGCCGGGGCCGCAACCGGCGGGAGGAAAAGCGCGCCACCGCCTCCCATGCGGAGATGGAGGCCATCGCCCAGGCCAATGAGACGCTGGGCTCCTGGCGGCTGGACGGGTGCGAGCTGTATGTGACGCTGGAGCCCTGCCCCATGTGCGCCGGGGCCATCCTCAACGCCCGGATCTCCCGGGTGTGGTACGGCGCCCGGGACGCGGCCATGGGAGCCTGCGGCGGCGTGACCAATTTATATATGGAGGATTTTGCCAACCGCCCGGCTCTGGTGGGGGGCATCCTGGCCCAGGAGTGCCGCCAGGTGCTCACAGATTTTTTTTCCAGGCTGCGGACAGGGGAAAAAGACAGGATTTAAGACTTTTGTAACAATTACTGCTGGTTTGGTTAACAACTCTCTTGTATCGTAATACTTGCAAGAGACAAAACTTCTTTTCATCCAATCTTCCAAAACAATAGGAAACAGGGCCAGCCTTCAGGCTGGCCCTGTTTCCTATTTGCACTGTTCATCGAAAAAACTTTTTTTGGGTCGGATTTTGTGGTAAGCTGTCGGAAATCATCTTTTTTGGGGCAGGCGATCCAGACGCAGCAGCACAAAGCCCAGCAGCACCAGGGCGCTGCCGGCAAAATACAGCCGGGTGTAGCCCGGCAGCGGATCTGCCAAAACGGCGGCGCACAGCACGATGGCCTCCATGGAATAGAGGAAGAAACGGCGGCTCTGCCCGGCGCAGAAGGCGAAGGAAGAGAGCCGGTAGAACGAGAGCGTCAGAAAGACCAGGGCCAGCAGCTCCACGTAGTAGGCGCTCAAAGACGGGTCGATGGAGTCCTCCCGGTAGGTCACCACCAGGCGGATGACGCAGAACACCACGGGGGCCAGAAGAAAGACGCCCTGAATGGGCTGCCGGGGAGCCGGAGCGGCGGCCTCGTGGGCACCGGAGCGGCGG
>CABQCB010000319.1 GCA_902462475.1 uncultured Oscillibacter sp.
ACGCCGGCGTCCTCCAGGCGGGCGATCACGGCGTCGTCGCTTTCCAGCTGCACGGTGAAGAGGGTCAGGTCTGCGGTATGGGACTGGCCGTCCTTGCCGGTGTAGGTGTAGCCGTCCTTGGTCCGGGTGTAGGCTACGCCCTCCTCATTGGTGTAGACGTAGCCCTCCTTGGGGACAATGTAGAAAATGGTCTCCGTGTTGGAGAAGGTCACGCTTTCCACCTGTCCCTCGTCCAGCATCGTCACGAAATCGCTGTATCCCAGTTCCACGGAGGAACCCTGGTGACCGGCGCTGGTCATGGTATTGCTGGCCCAGCTGATGATGATGGTCAGCAGCAGCGCCCAGCACACCAGCGAGACAATGCCGCGCAAGTTGCTGTTGTTTTTGCCAGACTTGTTTTTGTTGTTGTCGTTTTGGCTCATTCTGGAACTCCTTTCGGGGAAAAAGGCCCGAAAATACAAGGGGCCCGGGGATTCAGATTCTTTGAAAGTATATCACAGATGTGGGGGGTCTACAAGGACGAGGGGTGTATTTTTGATGAAATTTCTGTGAATTCCACTTTATTGTGCCCAGTATCTATGATATACTACCTCATGAATGCGACAAACTTTTGAAAATACGGGAGTGCATATGGACGAGCAGAAAAAAGCAGGCCTGACGGCTGAGGCGGATGGCGTCATCGAGGGACGCAACGCGGTGATCGAGGCCCTGCGGGCCGGTGAGACCATTGACAAGATCTACCTCCAGAAGGGGGAGACGGACAAGACTCTGGGGCACATCGCCTCCAAGGCCCGGGCCATGGGCGTCGTGGTGGTGGAGGCGGACAAGCGCAAGCTGGACGGCATGAGCCGCACCCATGCCCACCAGGGGGTCATCGCCCTGGCGGCCGTGCGGGAGTATGTCAGCGTGGAGAGCATCCTCCAGAGCGCCGCCGACAAAGGGGAAACTCCCCTGCTGGTGATCTGCGACGAGATCTCCGATCCCCATAACCTGGGAGCGATCATCCGTACTGCCGAGTGTGCCGGGGCCCACGGCGTGGTGATCCCCAAGCGCCGCAGCGCGGGATTGACGGCTGTGGTGGCAAAGACCTCGGCGGGTGCTGTGGCCCATATGCCGGTGGCCCGGGTGCCCAATATCCCGGCACTGCTCAAGGATCTGAAAAAGCAGGGCGTGTGGGTGTTCGGCACGGCGGCGGACGGCACCACGGGCCTTTATGACGCGGACCTTAAGGGGCCTGCAGCCATCGTCATCGGCAGCGAGGGCGATGGAATGACCCGTCTGGCGGCGGAAAACTGTGACTTTCTGGTGAGCATCCCCATGCGGGGCAAGCTCAACTCCCTCAACGCCTCCGCGGCGGCGGCCATCTTGCTCTATGAGGCGGTGCGGCAGCGGTCTGCCGGCGTTTGAAGGACAGTGCGGATAAGCGGACCATAAAGAGAAGAATACGCGAGGGCAGGGGCAGATGGCGTCCAAGGAAGAGAAAAGTTTATATGACACGCTGAATGAGGACCGCACCGGCGTTCCGCCGGCGGAGGAGACCTTCTCTCTGGAAGAGATCCTTGCCGAATACGGCGGCGGCCGGGAGCGGAAGATTTTGGCGGATGTGGAGCGCCGGGCGGCCGAGGAACTGGAGAAGGCCGCTCCGTCCGAGCAGCCTTCCCAGCCGGCGCCGGTCCCTTCAGAACAGGGACCGGCGGAGCCGGAGCCGAAGCAGGAGCCCGCTGAAACTGTGCCGGAAACGCCCACCTCCGCTCCTACGGTGGACCGGGAGGAGCTGCGCCGGGAGACGCTGCGGCAGGCCCGGGAGCAGATGCGTCGGGAAGAGGAACTCCACCGGGAGGAACTGCCCCGTGCACCGCATCCCATCTCCATGGAGGAGGTAGTGGGCCACACGGTGGACGAGGTGATGGAAGAGCAGGAGGCCGGTCC
>CABQCB010000320.1 GCA_902462475.1 uncultured Oscillibacter sp.
GTCCGGTGGCCCGGGCCACCGCCGCGCCCACACAGGCGCGGTGCACCGGCTGCAATCCGGTGACCGCCGCCGGGCATCCGCCCGCTTCCACCCGCTGGCTGAGCGCCGCCACCTCCGGGATGGTATTGAGTTGTTCCAGGAATCGTTCCATAGGGCACACCTTTGTCAAATTTTGGAAATTATAGGCAGCAGATCGCCCGCCTCCGCCCGGAGCGGGGGAGGGGGCATCCTGATTGTATGCAGGCACAGGCCCGCTTCTTCCCTTTAATTATAATCGTTCATGGCCTTCTGGCAGCCGTTTTGGATGATGCACGCGGCGGCGTCGATGGCCCGGCGGAAGCTCTCCACCAGGATCTCCCGCTCTGCACGGGAGGGCACGCCGATCACCCAGTCAATCATCTCGGCTCCGCCGCCGGCAGGGGCGCCGGTGCCGATCTTGATGCGGGGAAAATCCTGGGTGCCCAGGTGGGCGATGATGTTTTTGATGCCGTTGTGGCCGCCGGCGGAGCCGGTGGGCCGCACCCGCAGCTTGCCCACGGGCAGCGACACGTCGTCGTAGATCACCAGCACCCGCTCAGGGGGGATCTTGTAGAACTGGACCGCCTCCCGCACGGCCTCACCGGACAGGTTCATATAGGTCTGGGGCTTCATGACCAGGCACCGCTGCCCGGCGAAGGGGAAGATGTTGAAGGCGGACTTGAATTTTACCTTGTTGAGCTTCTGCCCCTCCTGCTCCGCCAGCAGGTCCACGGTGAGAAAGCCCATGTTGTGCCGGGTGTGGGCATACTTTTCCCCGGGGTTGCCCAGGCCCACGATGAGCCAGTCCACGGCGCTTTTGCTTGCGAACATATCGTACTCCTCGGTTTATCAGGTTTCCGACAGGCGACAAAGGCGGGAAAGAAGCCCTTCCCGCCTTTGATACCGTGTTGGATGTGGATATCCCGCGCTCAGCGGAACAGCTTGGAGATGGAGACCTCCTGGTAGATGCGCTCGATGGCCTCGGCAAACATGTTGGCCACGGACAGATACTTGATCTTGTCGCTCTTGGCCGGATCGATGGCGGGGATGGTGTCCAGCAGGGCCAGCTCCTTGATGCAGCTGTTGTTCAGCCGCTCGATGGCGGGGCCGGAGAGGACGCCGTGGGAAGCGCAGGCGTGGACGCTCTTGGCGCCGCCCACTTCCATCAGCGCGGTGGCCGCGTTGCACAAAGAGCCGGCGGTATCCACCAGGTCGTCGAAGAGGATGCAGTCTTTGCCGCGCACGTCGCCGATGACGTTCATGACCTCGCAGCTGTTGGCCTTCTGCCGGCGCTTGTCCACGATGGCCAGGTTCATGTGCAGCTTCTGGGCGAAGGCACGGGCGCGGGCCACGGAGCCCACGTCGGGGGAGACCACCATCATGTTCTCGCAGTCCGCGCCGAACTTCTTGGCGTAGTAGTCCACGAAGATGGGGTTGCCGGCCAGGTTGTCCACGGGGATGTCGAAGAAGCCCTGGATCTGGGCGGCGTGCAGGTCCATGGTCAGCACGCGGTCGGCACCGGCGGCGGTGATCATGTTGGCCACCAGCTTGGCGGTGATGGGATCGCGGGCCTTGGCCTTGCGGTCCTGCCGGGCATAGCCGAAGTAGGGGATCACGGCGGTAATGCGGCCGGCGGAGGCGCGCTTGAGCGCGTCGATCATGATGAGCAGTTCCATCAGATTGTTGTTGACAGGGGTGCAGGTGGACTGGACCACGAACACGTCGCTGCCGCGGACGGTCTCATACAAGGAGACGAAGATCTCCCCGTCGGAGAAAGTCCCCACCTCGGACTCGCCCAGTTTCGTTCCCATCAGCTTGCAGATCTCCTCCGCCAGCTTGGGGTTCGCATTGCCGGAAAATACCTTGACATCTTTGCCATGAGCGATCATGTTGAACGCC
>CABQCB010000321.1 GCA_902462475.1 uncultured Oscillibacter sp.
GGCTTTCAGCAATCCGTCGGCATAGGTGGACTTGAGCTTGGCATACTGGCGGTACTCCAGCACCTTCTCCACAATGGGCGCCTCGTAGCGGAGCTTTTCCAGCACGTCGGCATTGGTGGACCAGCCGGTCTTGGTCTTTTTCCCGTGGGGCAGGCCCAGCTTGTCAAAGAGGATCACGCCCAGCTGCTTGGGGGAGTTGATGTTGAACTCCTCCCCCGCCAGGTCATAGATCTCCTGCTCCAGCCGGGCAGCTCGCTCGGCCAGGGCCTCCCCGAAGGAGGAAAGCGCCGCCGCATCCACCCGGCAGCCGGCGATCTCCATATCTGCCAGCACGGCGCAAAGGGGAAGCTCCGCCTTCTCGAACAGGTCCCACAAATTCTTTTCCCGCAGCTTGGGAGCCAGCGTCTCATACAGGGCATCCACCGCTGCCGCATAGCTGTCCAGACTGGCCCGGGCCGCCGCGGTGTCTCCCAGCAGGGAGAAGGCGTCCTTTTCCAGATGGACGGGCTTGGGCAGCTCCTGGTTGAAGTAGGTGACAAACAGCCTTCCCAAGTCATAGCTGCCTGCCGTGGCATCCAGCAGATACGCCGCCAGGGCCGTGTCAAAAAGGAAGCCCTCGGCAGGCAGACCGTTTTCCAGCAGCGTCCGCATGAGGTCCTTGACATTGTGAGAAACCTTTTTGATATCGGCGGAAAAGAGGGCTGTCAGCAGGGCGTTCCAGTCCCCCTGATACTGGTCAAACAGCAGCTCCGCCGTCAGGGCCGTGTCCTCACCGGTCCGGCAGACCACCGACACGGCGGTCAGGTCCGGCAGAGCCAGAAGGGACACAGGATCCGCCTGCCGCCACAGCGAGAGCAGCTCCTCCGCCCGATCCGGTGCGGTCACCTGCTCCACCGTGACGGTGACCTCCCCGCCGGCAGACGCCCCGGAAGATTCCGGGGCCGCCAGGCCGAAGCGGTCGATGAGCTTGGTGAACTCCAGCTTCAAAAACAGGGGATAGGCCTCCTCCCCCGGCGCGCGCACCAGATTGTCCTCCGGGCGGAAGTCCAGAGGGGCGTCAGTGGCGATGGTGGCCAGCCAGAAGGAGTGGCGGGCGCTCTCCTCCCCTGCCGCCAGTTTTTTGATGGCCGCGGGCTTGGCCTCGATGTCGGGCATCTTCGCATACAGGGCGTCGATGCTGCCGTAGGTCTGCACCAGGGCCATGGCCGTCTTTTCCCCGATGCCCGGCACGCCGGGGATGTTGTCCGAGGCGTCTCCCATGAGGGCCTTCAGGTCGATCATGTGGATGGGGTCGAAGCCGTACTGGTCCCGGAACGCCTCCTGGGTCATATCCTTGGTGGTAGTCTGGCCCATGCGGGTGGACACCAGCTTCACCTTCGTCTTATCCGTGATGAGCTGGAGGGAGTCCTTGTCTCCCGTCACCACCACGCACTCCCAGCCCGATGCTTCGCACTTGCGGGAGATGGTGCCGATCAAATCGTCGGCCTCCCAGCCCTCCAGCTCATAGCGGGGGATATTCAGCGCAGAGAGCACCTCCTTGAGCACCGGCATCTGCTGCCGCAGTTCCTCCGGCATGGGCTTGCGGGTGGCCTTATAGGCCGCGTCCGCCGTATGGCGGAACGTGGGGGCGTGGACGTCAAAGGTGACGCACACCGCGTCCGGCGACTCCTCCTCCCGCAGCCGCAGCAGCGTGGTCAAAAAGCCGAATACGGCGTGGGTATACAGCCCGTCCCGGGTGGTCAGGGGCCGGATGCCGTAATAGGCCCGGTTGACGATGCTGTTTCCGTCGATGACCATGAGTTTCATGGGGATTCCTCCGTCATAAATCGAAATACATAACTCTAATCAGTATACCCGAATCCGCGCCGCCGCGCAAGACGTCATGCCTTCCGGCGC
>CABQCB010000322.1 GCA_902462475.1 uncultured Oscillibacter sp.
ACGGCCAACAAGATCGGCACCAGCGGTGTGGCCATCCTGGCCCGGCACTACGGCATCCCCTTCTATGTGCTGGGGCCCACCTCCACCATTGACATGGACTGCCCCGACGGCGCCCATATCCCCATCGAGCTGCGGGACCCGGAGGAGATCCGTTCCCTCTGGTACGAAAAGCCCATGGCGCCGGAGGGGGTCAAGTGCTACAACCCCGCCTTCGACGTGACGGACCACGACCTCATCACGGCCATCATCACGGAAAAGGGCATCTGCCGCCCGCCGTTCAACCAGTCCCTGGCGGCGCTTTTTGAAAAGGAGTGAGCCATGGCCCTGTTCGGCAAGCGGGTGGTGGTCTACCGGGCGCAGGGAGACAAGCCCGCCTGGAAATCCGCCCGGGAGACACTGAAGGCCGCCGGCATCAAGATCATGGAGTCCGGCTCCTATGAAGGGGAGATGCCCATCTGCGGCTGCGGCGCCAAGATCGACCGGCGCAATTACGGCCCCAACGGCTGGATCGACCGGCGGATCTACTACATCGCCGTCCGGCCGGAGGACGAGGCGCGGGCGAAGGACATGCTGGCGCAGTGAACGTAAAAAAGCGCAAAAAAAAGCGGGAACGAAAGTTCCCGCTTTTTTATTGATCGGAAGTGCTGCCCGGGTGGGTCTTTTGATAGCGTGCCAGGAGGGTCTCAAACTGGGCCCGGCGCTCCGCCCGGCTGCGCAGCTGGATGCGTTCGAGCAGGGGGCACAGCTGGCCCAGCTCCTCATCGGAGAGGTCCTCCGTGAGCCACTGGAAGAAAAAGGACTCCGCCTCCACCTTGGCGTCCCGCAGCATGGCGCCCTTTTCCGTGATGTAGAGCTGCTTGCGGCGGCCGTCCACCGGGTGGGGGCGGCGCACGATGTAGCCCTCCTTTTCCAGCTTGGCGGCCCGGCGGGCGATGGTGCTCTTGTCCTGGCTGTATTTTTTCCGCAGTTCCTCCTGGGTGATGCCCGGGTTGTGGTTGACGGTATGGATCATGTCGTAGTCGGAGAGGCTCAGCGAGGAGTGCCCCAGCGCCTGGGCTACAAAATACTGGGCGTCACGGTCGATTTTTCGGATCGTTCGTTTGGTGGGGTCCATCTGCGTTCCTCCTGATATGAATTCTCTTGTATCATAACAGGTAACACGCCCTCCCGTCAACCGCCCCGATGGGTCATGCCTGGGGCACGGGGAAGTACACGCCGCCCACGCTGATGCCCGCCAGCTCCTCCAGAGGCAGGATCTGGGAGAATACATTGCTCTTGGAGCACACGGTGACGCCGTCTTCCGGAGAGATGCTGCCGCCGGAGAGGCTCAGGTCCACCACGGTGCCGTCAGTCTTCGTCAGCAGGATCTCCACGTTTTCCAGGTACCGCTGCATCTGGAGGCGGTCGGCGTCACTTTGCTGTCCGCTGCCGCTATTGGACCAGACCACTTCGCTGTCTACGGTGTAGTCCACCTTGAAAGCCACGGGAGAGAGGGTGATGGCGTCGATGGTGAAGGTCATGCCGTCCTGGGAGAAGGTCTCGCCGCTGCCCAGGGTGACGGAGGTATCCTCATAGCCCAGGGTGAAGCGGAAGGACCAGCTGCCCTCCGCCAGGGCCACGGCCTCTCCGGCGGAGTCGTCCCAGCGGTAGAGCCCGTCAAATTCCGCGTCGGCGGTGGCGCCGATCAAGGAGCGGTCGGCGCTGATGGTCTGCACCATCTGCACGGTGTCGTCTCCGGGGACCTCATCCACGAACCAGGCGGTGCCGTGGGACCCGCCCAGGATGCTCACAGAGGCACCGCCGCCCCGGACCAGCAGGGAATCGGCGCTGATGCCCTGGGGCAGGATGGGGGAGCCGTCGTCCGTGCGGAAGGTAAAGACCACGGCGGCGTTGT
>CABQCB010000323.1 GCA_902462475.1 uncultured Oscillibacter sp.
CTGCCCCACCTGGAGATGATCGGCAGCCGCCAGCTGTACCTGGAGCGGCACACGGGGATTCTGGCGTACAGCGAGACCCAGATCGACATCAATACGTCCGGCGGCGTGCTGCGCCTGCGGGGGGAGCATCTGACGCTGACGGCCATGACGGCGGAGGAGCTGCGGCTGGGCGGCCGCATCGACGCGGTAGAGTGGGTGAGGTAAATGCTCAAGGAGATCGTCAACCGCATGCGGGGACAGGTGCGCATCCGGGTGGAGGCGCCGTTCCCGGAGCGGATCTTGAATTTGTGCGGGGAGCGGAATCTGGCCTTCTGGGATCTGGATTGGGAGAGCGAGACCGCGTTCACCTGCCGCCTCAGCCGCCGGGACTTCCACAGCCTGCGTCAGGCGGCAAAGAAGCTGGAGTGCACCATCGCGGTGGTGCGGCGGGAGGGCGTGCCCTACTTTGTGGGGCGCTTCCGCAAGCGCTACGCGCTGCTGGCGGGACTTGCGCTGTGCGCCGCGGGCATGTCCGTGGGCTCGTTTTTCATCTGGGACTTCACCGTGGAGGGAAACGAGACCGTCACGGAGGAGGAGATCCTGCGCTCCCTGGAGAAAAACGGCGTGGGCATCGGCACTTTCGGCTTTTCCCTGGACGCGGAGGACATCCGCAACCATGTGCTGCTGGAGATCCCGGAGCTGAGCTGGATGACGGTGAACGTGTCCGGCTGCCGGGCCTATGTGCAGGTGCGGGAGCGGGTCATGGCGCCGGAGATGGTGGATGAGCGCCAGCCCACCAACGTGGTGGCCCGCCGGTCGGGGCTGGTGCAGCAGGTGCGGGCCCTGGACGGCGTCAAGTGCGTGCTGCCGGGCACGGCGGTGGAGGAAGGGCAGCTGCTCATCTCCGGCGTGGAGGATACGGATACCTTCGGTGCCCGGCTGCTGGCGGGCATGGGCACGGTGCAGGCGCGGACCTGGTACACCCTTTCCGCGATCATGCCGCTGACGGCCCAGGAAAAGCACTATACCGGGGAGGAAAAGCTGTGCGTTTCCCTGGTGATCGGGAAAGACCGGGTAAAATTCTTTTCAAACAGTAGCATCGAGGGGCGTAAATATGATAAAATAACCACCAGACATCCGTTTTCCCTGTTTGGCCTTCCTCTGCCGGTGACCGTCGTGACGGAGCGCTACCGATTTTACGAAACGCAGACGGCGGCGGTGGACCCGCAGGCGGCCGAGGAGGCGGCCGGGGCGCTGCTGGAGGAGTACCTCCACACCCTGGTGGACCCCTATGGGCAGGTGCGCTCCGTGCTGTGCTCGTCCCGCAGTACCGACGGGGGGCTGCTGGTGACGCTGCGGGCGGAGTGCGAGGAACAGATCGGGGAAACGGTGCCCATCTATCAGGATGATCCGGACGGATAATGCCCGGCAAAGCAATAGGAGTGGTGGAACCATTGGAACAGAGAATCAGCATCGAGCGGCTGGAACAGGCCGTGAATATCTTCGGATCGTTTGACGAGAACATCCGCCTTTTGGAGCAGGAGTTCTCCGTCACCGTGGTCAACCGGGAGGGCGAGCTGCGGGTGGAGGGCGAGGCAGAGGACGTCTACTTGGCTGTCAAGGCCATTCAGGCGCTGCTGACCCTCTCCTCCCGGGGAGAGACCATCGGCGAGCAGAACGTGCGGTATGTGATCGGCCTGGTGCGTTCGGGCAAGGAGGCCCAGGTCACGGAGCTGACGGGGGATGTGCTGTGCATCAGCGCCAAGGGCCGGCCCATCAAGCCCAAGACCATTGGCCAAAAGGAGTATATTGCCTCGGTTCTGCGCAACACCGTCACCATCGGCGTGGGCCCGGCGGGCACCGGCAAGACGTATCTT
>CABQCB010000324.1 GCA_902462475.1 uncultured Oscillibacter sp.
TTTCTACAATGTGGTGGGCATCCCCCTGGCGGCAGGCGTTTGGATCCCCCTGACCGGCTGGCAGCTGAGCCCTATGTTCGGTGCGGCGGCCATGAGCCTTTCCAGCTTCTGCGTGGTGAGCAACGCGCTGCGGCTGAACCTCTTTGATGTGCACAGTGCGAAAAAAGACCATAAAATCAGACAAAAAAAGGAGAAAAAGACCATGGAAAAGACGATGAAGATCGAGGGCATGATGTGCGGACACTGCGAGGCCCGGGTGAAAAAGTGCCTGGAGGCCGTGCCCGGCGTGGAGGAGGCCGTGGTGAGCCATGAGCAGGGCACCGCCGTGGTGCGCATGAGCGCCCCGGTGGCTGATGACGCTCTCCGCACGGCAGTGGAGGCCCAGGACTACAAGGTGCTCTCCATCGGCTGATGGGGCAGGGAGCAGCCGCAACGGGCGGCTCCTCCCGCTTTTTTCCCGGCGGTGGGATCGGAAGACGAAGGGAACTGTGATGGGAAAAAACCGCGATTTTACGGCGTCGGGGTGGAAAAAGTGGGAAAACCATGGCTTGACAACCAAGAGGGATACCTTTATGATAAAGGACACATATAAAGAAACAGGGGGACCGCGTCCCCCTATTTCCCGTGGAAAGGAGCCGTGAAGAGATGGAGATGATTACCAGCCGCAGCAATCCGCTTTGTACCCATCTGCGCAAGCTCTCCTCCTCCGGCGCCTACCGCCGCAGGTGCGGAGAGTTTCTTTGTGACAGCCCCAAGCTGCTGGACGAGGCCCTGACCCACGGCGCGGAGGTGCGCACGGTGGTGGCCACGCCGTCGGTCACGCTGCCGCCGCTGCCCGAGGGCGTGCGGGCGGTGCAGGTACCGGAGGATGTGATGGCCTCCGTCTCCCCGGCACAGACGCCTCAGGGCGTTTTGTCCGTGTGCGCCATGACGCCCCAGAGCGCGCCTGCCCAGCTGGCGGGAGCTGTCTATATGGTGCTGGACGGCGTACAGGACCCCGGCAACGTGGGCACCATTTTGCGTACGGCGGATGCGCTGGGCGCCGACGGCGTCTTTTTGCTCCCTGGCTGCGCAGACCTCTATAACCCCAAGACCGTCCGGGCCACCATGGGCGCCGTGTTCCGCCTGAGCGCCTGGACCGCGGAGCCTCAGGCCCTGCGCGCCCTGCTGGATGCAAGCGGCATCCCGCTCTACGGCGCCGCGCTGCGCGAGGACACCGTGGATGCACGAAATGTGGATTACACCCGCTGCGCCCTGGCCATCGGCAGCGAGGGGCGGGGACTTTCCGAGACCATGCTCTCTTTGTGCGACCGGACCATCCGCATCCCCATGCGGGCGCGGTGCGAGTCCCTCAACGCTGCCGCCGCGGCCACCGTACTTTTGTGGGAAGCGGCCAGAGGCCGGTGAGAGGGGGCGTGCGGCGTGCTGAAATTCTGGATTTGGCTCAGTGAGCTGCGGGGATTGCAGAATCAGACCCGCCTGGCGCTGCTGCGCCATTTTGGCTCTCCCGAAGCGATTTTTTACGCCGACCGGGAGGAGATCCTCCTGACCGACGGCATGACACCGGAACAGGCGGCGCGTCTGGACGATCACGATCTTGCCGGGGCCCAGAAGATCCTGGGCCGGTGTGAGGAGCTGGGACTTTCGCTGCTGACCATTCAGGATGCGGCCTATCCCAGGAGACTATTCAACATTTACGATCCGCCGTGCCTGCTCTATGTGCGGGGACGGCTCCCTGCCTTTGACGAGGAGGCGGCCGTGGCCGTGGTGGGTACCCGGTCCTGCACGCCCTACGGCGTTGCCTGCGCGGAAAAGCTGGGCTACGGCATCGCCCGGTGCGGCGGCTTGG
>CABQCB010000325.1 GCA_902462475.1 uncultured Oscillibacter sp.
AGGACTTTCTGGTTGCGGAGACAGGACTCGAACCTGCGACCTCCGGGTTATGAGCCCGACGAGCTACCAACTGCTCTACTCCGCGATATGAAACCAAAATGGTGCCGGTGACCGGACTCGAACCGGTACAGCATCGCTGCCGGGAGATTTTAAGTCTCCTGTGTCTACCATTCCACCACACCGGCAGCTTTTCGGCAATGAATAGAATACCACAGTACGCTGGGCTTTGTCAAGGGCTTGTGAAAAAAACTTTTCGACGGACTTCGTCCTCTTTTGCCGGAGCGGGTAAAAAAGAGCCGCTCAGCGTGCATCGCCGGGCGGCCCAAGCGGGTGGGATATTGGAAAGCTTCCGTAATTATGATACACCTGCGGGCCCGCCATTGTAAATAGGAGCTTTTGGCGAAGGGGGTCTTGTTTTGCCGGAAGACGGCAATTGAACATTTTGTAAATCTCAGCCTTTCCCCTTTGCAAAGACAAATGTGTGTGCTATACTATACAAAAGAGAGGCAAGCCTCTCTTCCACACGAAAGGAGCGATCTCGATGAAGTACACTTATGCCTGCAAGAAAGTCTCCCTGAACAATTCCATCAAGGAGTATGCCGAAAAGAAGATCTCCAAGCTGGAGCGGTATTTCCGGGAGAACGACACCACGGCTTTTGTGACCTTTTCTGTGGAGAAGGATCACCTGTGCACAGTGGAGATCACCATCCGGGACGGCGGCACGCTGCTGCGGGCCCAGACCCAGGCGCCGGATGGGGACATGCGCGGCGCCATTGACGCTGCGGTGGGCTATATCGAGCGCCAGATTCTGAAGAACAAGACGCGCCTTGCCAAGCGGCTGCGCTCTGAGGGCTTCCCGCCTCCCGCCCCTGCCGACGATTTTGAGGTGGCCGAGGAGAAGGAGTTCAACATCGTCCGCACCAAGCGCTTCGCCGTCAAGCCTATGAGCGCCGAGGAGGCCATTTTGCAGATGAATCTGCTGGACCACAGCTTCTTCGTCTTCCGCAACAGCGAGGACGACAGCCTGTGCATCGTCTATCAGCGCAAAAACGGCGGCTACGGACTCATCGTCACCGACGAGGAGGAGTGAGCACCCTGCATCAAAGAGGGCGGCCTGTGCCGCCCTCTTTTTGTTTGCGCCTTGCGTGCCGGCGCGGAAGCTGGTATACTGAATTTACATTTACAGATGCTGTAAAACGCGGAAAGGATCAAAAAAGAGAGAATAACACCATGAAAATGATTTTTTTGGTAGACGGAGACAACAACATCGGCACGGGCCTCAGGGGCATCGACATGCTTTCCAAGGAGGACGCCGTGCTGGTATTTTATCAAAAGAGCGGCCTGGCCCTCAGCAAGATCCAGAAGCTGTGCGCCGGGACAGAGGCGGACGTGCAGTATGTGGAGAGCGTCCGGGGCGGCAAGAACTCCATCGACTTCCAGATCATCACGGAGCTGGGGGTGCTGGTGGGCAAGCAGGAGGCGGACTACGCCTACGTCATCAGCCAGGACAAGGGCTACGCCGCCTCCATCGATGCCCTGCGCGCCCGGTACGCGGACGCCTTCCAGGAGGTGGCGCTGCGGCCGTCCATCGAGTCGTGCCTGCACTTGGCGTTCATGCGCCGGGCTGCCACGGCGGCGGAGCTTCGGGAGGGCCTGGTACGGGAGTACGGCCCGGCCCAGGGGCAGGCGCTGTTCGACCATCTGCAGGGGCTGTTCTGCCCCCCGGCCCAGATGGAAAAGGCGGCGGAGAAGCCTGCAAGACCGGCCCGCTCCCGCCGGGGCGGCCGCCGCAAGCGCAGCGGAGAAAAGGCCCCGGAGACCCAGGGTGAACAAACGAGAAA
>CABQCB010000326.1 GCA_902462475.1 uncultured Oscillibacter sp.
GGGTGTGGAGACGGCCCGGCGCCTGATGGGCAAGCCGCCGGTGGACTTTCCCCAGGAGACGGCCATCGGCGCCCTGGGGCTGTACATCTCCAACCAGTCCGTCACCGCGTTCCAGCCCATGAACATCAACTTCGGCATCATGCCGCCTCTGGGCTATAAGGTCAAGGGCAAGCGCAACAAGAACGCCGCCTTGTCCCAGCGCTCTTTGGACATCATCGATCAACTGAAAGAGGAGGTTCTCCCATGAAGATCATTGTGGACGCCATGGGCGGCGACAACGCCCCTCTGGCCCCGGTGCAGGGCGCCCTGGAGGCACACCGCGCCTGCGGCGTGGACATTTTGCTGGTAGGCCGGGCGGCGGAGGTGCTGCGGGCTCTGGAGCAGTGCGGCGAGAAAACGCTGCCTGCCGGTGTGGAGATCCGGGACGCCAGCGAGGTGGTGGAGATCGCGGACGATCCCGCCACCGCGTTCAAGATGAAAAAGGACTCCTCCCTGACCGTGGGACTGAACCTTTTGAAGGAAGGCAGCGGAGACGCATTCGTCTCCGCCGGCTCCACCGGTGCGCTGCTGGCGGGCGCCACGCTGCTGGTCAAGCGCATCAAGGGCATCCGCCGGGCGGCACTGGGCCCCAGCGTTCCCGTGCTGGGAGGACATGCCACCTTGTGCGACTGCGGCGCCAACGCCGAATGCACCCCGGAGTATCTGCTGCAATTCGCGTTTTTGGGCAGCTTCTATGCCCAGAAGGTGCGGGGCATCGCCTCTCCCCGGGTGGGCCTTCTGAACATCGGCGCCGAGGAGGAAAAGGGTGATACCCTCCGTCACGAGACGTTTGCCCTGCTCACCAAGGCCCACCAGGAGGGCCGCATCAACTTCATCGGCAACATCGAGGCCAACGACGTGATGCTGGGCGGCGCCGACGTGGTGGTGGCCGACGGCTTTACGGGCAACGTGATGCTCAAGACCGTGGAGGGCACAGCCAAGTTCCTCATGAAGGAGCTCAAGGGCGTGTTCATGACCAGCACCAAGACCAAGCTGGCCGCGGCCATGGTCAAAGGAGATCTGGGAACCCTCAAGCGCAAGGCCGACCCCGGCGAGGTCGGCGGCACGCCGTTTTTGGGCATCTCCCGGCCTGTCATCAAGGCCCACGGCGGCTCGGATGCCACCGCCATCAAAAATGCCGTCCTGCGGGCCAAGGAATACGCCGAAAGCGGCTTCATCCAGGAGATCGAGGCCAACATCGACCATATGCGCGTGCGGCCCCAGGCGGAAAAAATTTGATTTGCTATTGACACCGGCGCAGTGGTTGCCGTATGATTACCCCAGCAACTATTTCCATTGAGAGGTGGATTGTTCGTATGTCGATCGAAGATATTTTTCAGTCTATGCGGGAGCTGGTGTCCGAGCACTTTGAGGTGGATCCGGAGGAGATCACCATGGACACCGAGTTTGAAAGTGACCTGGGCGCAGACTCCGTGGACGTGGTGGAGCTGGTCATGAGCGTGGAGGACACGTTTGAGATCGGCGAGACGCCGGAAGATGTGGTGACCACCCTGCGGACCGTGGGCGATGTGGTCAACTACATTGCCAAGAAAGTGGAAGATTGAGTCTGGAACGCCCCGCTTTGCGCGGGGCTTCCTTGTGAGGTGCCATATGCAGGAGCTGGAAAAGAAACTGAATTATACGTTCCGCAACCCCGAATTGCTGCACGAGGCGCTGAGCCACAGCTCCTACGCCAACGAGCACCGCTCCGCCGGCCGCCACAGCAACGAGCGGCTGGAGTTTCTGGGGGATTCGGTGCTGGGCTTCGTCACGGCGGAGTTCCTCTTTGTCCAGCACC
>CABQCB010000327.1 GCA_902462475.1 uncultured Oscillibacter sp.
CCCAGGATCACCACCGTTTAAGAGAGGTTTTAAGCCAAGTAAAAGGCCGTTTTATTCTCTCCTACAATGACCATCCTTTGATTCGAGAGCTGTATGCAGATTACCGTATTGAGGGCATCACACGCACCACGACTCTATCTGGGAAAGGAAACAACCAGACTCCGTATGCAGAGCTGATTATCCGCAATTTCTAACAGACTTCGTTATTCCGTCACGCTCCGAGTTATTCTGTCACAAACAGAACACAAATGCCCACTGCTTTTGCTAATATATCCCTAAAGGGGCATTATGATGATAAAGAATCACTTATCACGAATCCTCGGAGAACGCAGATGGACACGTGCAAAACTTGCCAGGCTGACCGGCATTCGCCCTTCCACCATTGGTGACCTATATAACGAGATGGCAGAACGGGTGTCTTTTGATCAGTTGGATAGGATTTGTGAAGTCTTAGATTGCAGTATTTCTGAATTGCTGGAATACATACCAAATCAGCAGCGCAGGACTGGTAAAGAGTTGATTCTGGAGGAGCACGGAAACCGCAAGAAAAACAACCTTAAATCCGAGTAAAAGAAACGGCGCTTAAAAGGTTACTTAAAACTCTTTTAAGCGCCGTTTCTTTTTCGCAGATTATATGAAAAATTTTTGCAACTTGTTTGCAAAGCAACAGGAGGCGTGCGACGCCCTCAACCCGGTCTTTTTCCACTACATCCGCACGAAGCGGCCCTATGTGGTCATGAAGTACGCCATGACCATGGACGGCAAGATCGCCACCCGCACCGGCGCGTCCCGGTGGATCACCGGGGAGGCGGCCCGGCGGCGGGTGCACCGGGACCGCCACCGCTACACGGCCATCATGGTGGGGGTGGGCACGGTGCTGGCGGACGACCCCATGCTCAACTGCCGCATTAAGGGCTGCAAAAACCCGGTGCGCATCATCTGCGATACCCACCTGCGTACGCCCCTGGCCAGCCAGATCGTCCGCACGGCGGGGGAGATCCCCACCATCCTGGCCACCTGCGCAGCCCCATCGTTGTACGGGCCCTATCTGGACGCCCGCTGTCAGGTGTGGACGCTGCCGGAGCGAGACGGCCATGTGGACCTCTCCGCCCTCATGGACCGGCTGGGCAGCGCGGGCATCGACAGCGTGCTGCTGGAGGGCGGCGGGACGCTGAACTGGGCGGCGCTGGCAAGCGGCATCGTCCAGCGGGTGCAGGCCTACATCGCCCCCAAGCTCTTCGGCGGCGACGCCAAATCCCCGGTGGAGGGGCAGGGCGTGGCGCTGCCGGATCAGGCCGTGGTCCTGAAAAACACCCGGATCATCCGGGTGGGCGAAGATATTTTGCTGGAAAGCGAGGTGGACGGCAGTGTTTACGGGGATCGTTGAAGAACTGGGCACCATCCGGGCGGTGCGGCGGGGCGCCCGCTCGGCCGTACTGTCCATCGCCGCCCGGACGGTGCTGGAGGATCTGAAGATCGGCGACAGCGTGGCCGTCAACGGCGTTTGCCTGACCGTCACCAGCCTGGATGACGGAGGCTTTACCGCCGACGTCATGCCCGAGACCCTCCGCCGGTCCTCTCTGGGCGCGCTGGGGCCCGGGGGACGGGTGGATCTGGAGCGGGCCATGGCCGCCGGCGGCCGCTTCGGCGGTCACATCGTCTCCGGCCATATCGACGGCACCGGCCGCATCGCCGCCGTCCGGCCGGAGGACAATGCCATGTGGTACACGGTGGAGGCAGCGCCGGGACTGCTGCGCTACATTGTGGAAAAAGGGTCCATCACCATCGACGGCATCAGTTTGACGGTTGCGTCGGTGGAGGCGG
>CABQCB010000328.1 GCA_902462475.1 uncultured Oscillibacter sp.
ATGGGGTTGCCGGCCAGGTTGTCCACGGGGATGTCGAAGAAGCCCTGGATCTGGGAGGCGTGCAGGTCCATGGTCAGCACACGGTCCGCGCCGGCGGCGGTGAGCATGTTGGCCACCAGCTTGGCGGTGATGGGATCGCGGGCCTTGGCCTTACGGTCCTGACGGGCATAGCCGTAGTAGGGGATGACGGCGGTGATGCGGCCGGCGGAAGCCCGCTTGAGCGCATCGATCATGATGAGCAGCTCCATCAGGTTCTGGTTGACGGGGTTGCAGGTGGACTGGACCACGAACACGTCGCTGCCGCGGACGGTCTCGTACAGGGACACGAACACCTCGCCGTCGGAGAAGGTGCCGACCTCGGCCTCACCCAGCTTGGTGCCCATCAGCTTGCAGATGTCCTCCGCCAGCTTGGGATTCGAGTTTCCGCAGAATACCTTAATATCTTTACCGTGGGAAATCATTTCCAAACGCCCTCTTTCTTTTCCGTTTTTCTTTCGTATTTTTGGGGAACGCAGTACATGTTAACGCTCGGGTTTTTGCTCCTGGCTCTCGTGGATCTTGCGCCGCCGCGCGGCCCAGCCCTCCAGGTTCTTCTGTCTGGCCCGGGCCACTGCCAGCGCGTCGGCAGGGACCTCGTCGGTGATGGTGCTGCCCGCCGCGGTGTAGGCGCCCTCGCCCACCGTCACCGGTGCGATCAGGTTGGTGTTGCAGCCCAAAAACGCCCGGTCGCCGATGGTGCAGCGGTATTTCTTGAACCCGTCGTAATTGGTGGTGACGGTGCCGCAGCCGAAATTGACCTTCTTGCCCACGTCGCTGTCGCCCACGTAGGTCAGGTGGGAAATCTTGGTGCCGTCCCCGATGGTGGAGTTTTTCACCTCCACAAAGTCACCCACCTTGATGTCGTCGCCGATGGTGCAGCCCGGCCGGACATAAGCGAAGGGCCCCACATGGGTACGGCTTCCGATGGTGCTCTCATTGATCTGGGAGGCATTGATCTCCGTGTCATCCCCCACGGTGCAGTCCCGTACCATGGCGTTGGGGCCGATGGTGCAGCCGCAGCCGATGTGGGTGTCGCCCCGGAGAATGGTGCCCGGCAGGATCATGGTCCCCCGGCCGATGGTGACCCGGGGATCGATATAGACCGCGGTGGGGTCCAGGATCCGCACGCCGTTTTGGATGTGGCGCTTGACGACCCGGTCCCGCAGCAGCAGCTCCAGCTCCGCAATGGTCTCAGGCCCGTAGACCGGCAGCCAGCCGGGAGCGAGCGTCGCCGCGGAGACGTTGTTGCTCATCCGCTCTTTCCAGCTCTCCTGCAGCTCATAGCCGGGAGCCTGGTAAACAAATCCCACGCCGGCCTCCTCCAGAGGCAGGGCCGCCCGGGGCAGCACCAGCACCTGGTCCGGTGTGTTCAGGAACTCCATCAGATCCTTTTGCTGTTCCGAGACGATCACATCCGCGTCCGCCGGGAAACAGCGGCGGACTTCCTCCGCGAAGGTCGGACCACAGACGATAAAAAACCGCTCGACACCATCGGCCTGCAACTTGTCGCCGACCCATGTGAGGATGGGGCAAAACAGCACGGCTTCCAGCATCAGCGGTTTGGAGTGCGCCGGGATGGAGGAGTCTTCTTCCAGAAAACAAACGGCGCGCTGCGGACAATTCATGTTCGCTTTCCTCCTTTTTAGCGTATAGCGGCACCATTCCGTCCGGAACAGTGCATTCGTTCTTTTATTATAACAAAGGCCTGTAAAAAATCCAGTGTTTTCAGGAATTTTCTTTTTGAAATTTCCGCGCCCCCACTTTTGCCGCCTGTTCCGCCC
>CABQCB010000329.1 GCA_902462475.1 uncultured Oscillibacter sp.
CAACCACGACTTCAAGAAGGCCTCCAACGAGGTTATCACCGTCGGCGGTGCCGCTATGGCCTACACCGATGATGTGGCTCTGTACGTGATTGAGGATGGCGACATCACCGTCGGCTCCATCAACCGCAGCTACAGCGACAACACTATCATCTACTACACCGTGAACAGTGACGGTGCTGTCACCGCTCTGTACATTGTGAAGTAATCTTCCCTTGGAAGAACAAAAAAGCAGCTGCCTCCGGGCAGCTGCTTTTTTTGTGTTTTCCGCGCCGCGGCGGACGGCGCTCCGCTCATCCCAGGGCAAAATACCGGTATGGGACTTCGGCCTCGTTCAGCTGGCGCTCCTCGTCCCCCGCATACCAGGACACGCCGTTCCCGCTCCATGTCACCGTCAGATCCAGGCAGCTTCCCGAGGAATAGGCCGTCCCAATCCCCGGGCTGCGGGTCTGTCCGGTGACCAAAACAGTGCCGGTTTTCAACAGGGATGTGTGATCCGCCACAATGATGACCAGCATGGGCGCAAATTCAAAGGTCAGGGTGTTGGGCTGCCCGCTGCCGTGGAGCCCCGTCCCGGTGTAGACCCCCGCGGCCACGTGCAGCGTCTGCCCCGCCAGCTGGTCCAGCGCGCTGTCAAGCCTGGCGTTGTCCTGGTTGAACTCGGTGCGCAGCACCCGGTCCTGGGGCTGCCACTGGCTGAGCTGATAGTGCTGCGTATAATTTCCTGCCATAAAAAACATCCTCCTTTGTTTCCGCGGCGAATCGCCGCATCTGAAAACAGAGGAGGATTTCGTGTTTTTTCCGGCGTTTTGGGCTGTGGCCGCAGCTCCCTGCGGGAGGACTTCTTCGACAAGTTGGGCCCCGGGCCCATATAGGCCCGGGGCTTGCACAGAGCGGGGGAGAGTGCGGCGGTCAGGCCTTCAGGCCCTCAGCCCAGGCGGCGTACTTGGCCACCTTTTCCTCGCACTCGGCCTTGGAGGCGCCGTTGGCCAGGATATAGACCTTGACCTTGGGCTCGGTGCCGGAGGGGCGGACAATCAGGCTGGTCCCGTCGGTCATCTCATAGCGCAGGACATTGGAGCCGGACAGCTCCATAAAGGATTTGGAACCATCGGCCACAGCGACTACGGAGCCATCCTGGTAGTCCTTCTGCTCCTTTACCGCCACACCGGCAATTTCCACCGGGGGCTGGGAGCGCAAGGACGCCATGAGCGCGGCCATCTTCTTTAGCCCGTCCAATCCAGGCATGACCAGATTCAGGGTCTTTTCCCCGTAGCAGCCGTACTTTTGATAGAGCGCCTGGAGGGCATCATAGAGCGTCATGCCCTGAGAGGCGTACCAGGCCGCCATCTCGGTGAGCTCCACACTGGCGGACACAGCGTCCTTGTCCCGCACATAGTCACCCAGCATATAACCGTAGGACTCCTCGTAGGACATGATGACGCTGCCCTGGCCGCTTTCCTCCAGCTGGTCCTTCTTCTGGGCCAGGAACTTGAAGCCAGTGAAGGTGTCATAGCACTGAAGGCCGTTGACCTCGGCCACCTTACGGGCCATCTCGGTGGTGACGATGGTTTTCAGAGCTACGGGCTTGTCCGGCATCCTGCCTGTGCGGCGCTTGGCTCCGATCAGGTAGTCCAGCAGCAGTACGCCGGTCTGGTTGCCGGAAATGACCTTAAAGTTGCCGTCCCCGGTCCTGACCATGATGCCCACCCGGTCCGCGTCCGGGTCGGAGCCCAGGATAAAGTCCGCCCCATGCCGCTTCGCCAGTTCCACCGCCAGGGCAAAGCCCTCTGGGTTTTCCGGGTTGGGGGAGACCACGGTG
>CABQCB010000330.1 GCA_902462475.1 uncultured Oscillibacter sp.
CAGCAGCCGCAGGGCGCCGTCACTGTCCTGGCGGGCGGCCAGCCCGCTACCCATGCCGTCGCACAGGAGGATATAGAGCCGCCCGGCGTCATCCTTGAACCAGGCTCCGGAATCGCCGCTCACCGGCATCCCGTCCCGGCCCAGGGCGGCCACTCCGGCCACCGCCATCAACGGCTCCCGCTGGGCCAAATGCAGGGCGCCCGGAGCGCTGTCCTCCACCTGAAGGGGGCAGTCCATGAGCTGTTCCAAGGCGTCCAGCTGCTCCGGCTCGCCCAGCTTGTCCACATCCTTCCCCTCCAGCTCCAGGCGCAGGTGCCCGTGCTCGTCGTGAAATACGGCGCACCGTCCCTCCAGCCCCAGGGCGGCCAGCCGCTGCTTGATCTGGCGCTGCCGGCGCACATCCACGGTCAGCTCCGCCGACACCTCTGCCGCCGCCCGTTCCAGCACTCCGGCCAGTTGGCCGTATTGGGCGCACACCGCCGCCCGGCTCTCCCGCACCCGGCTGTCATACCGGCGCCGGGCCATCAGCCGTTCCAGCTCCTGGTTGGCACTGTCCAAAAAAGAGCGGAAATGGGCGCAGCGGTCGGCAAAGTAGCTGGGAAAGTCCTCCGGCTCTCCCCCTCCCCGGTCCAGCATTTTGGGCAGGGCGTCGCACAGGGCCCCTTTGGTGGTCTGGTAGTCCTGCTGCCAGCAGCGGGCGCATTGGGAACACTTAGCGCATATCTTTTCCGCCGCCCGGTCAAAGATCTTGGCCGCGTCGCCGTCGTTCACAGGCGCGTCATACAGCCCCGTCAGGCTGTCCGCCACCGCCCGAAAGGCTCCGGCGGTCTGCCGCAGGCGGCCGGCGGTATAGGCCCGGGTACGGGTGTCCTCTTCCCTGGCCCCCTCCTGCCGGACCAGCGTCCCCAGCCGCCGCAGCAGCTTGTCCGGCACCAGCAGGAAGATCACGGCCGCCGCCGCCACTTCCCAAAGCAAACTCACCTGGGGGTCCCCCACCCAGGTCCACAGCACTGCTGCGGCGTTGGCCACCACGTAGGCCAGCATGGAAAACAGCCTCCCTTGGCCGGAGAACACCCCGGTCATCAGCCCGGAAAAAGCATAGGCCATGGTATAGTAAGGGGGTGTTCCGGCGGCGAAGTCCATGGCCAGCCCTGCGGCCACCCCCACGGCGGAACCTACCCCCACGCCGCCCTTCCAGCCCGCGATCATCACTGCCAGGGCAGCCAGCACCCGGCCCACGCTCAAGGCATCCCCCACTGTCACCCGCGCCAGGGTCATCAGCAGGGTGGCCCCCAGCACCAATACCCCCACCACCTGGCGTACGTTCAGCTGGGGTTCCTCCCGGCGCTCTTCCCATACGGAAAAGGCCAGGCGGTAGAAGTATACCGCTCCTGCAGTCATCACCACCTCTGTGACAAAGTAGATGATCTTCTCCCCGTCCCAGCCTCCCGCGGACAGATAGACAAAACCCACCAGCCCATTGAGGGCGGCGGATACCGACGGCATGAACCATGGCCGCCGGTAAATGCGGAAATCACACAGGGCCATGGCTACGGCGAAGATCATCATGGCCGCCGCGATGTACCGCAGCCCTTCCAGAAATCCCTGGAAGGACAGGTAACCCAGCGCCGCGCCCAGCAGGGTGGCAAACCCCTCCAGTCCGGAGCCTGCCACTCCCACCATAGCCAAGGCGAACAGAGCATGGCCGCCGAAGATCTCCGTCCCCGCCAGGGCCGCGGCCAGCAAAAAGCGGATGGCGCACTCGCTCAGGCGCATGACCACCCCCAGGCGCAGCTGCCTCCTCCCCCGCCTGCGGC
>CABQCB010000331.1 GCA_902462475.1 uncultured Oscillibacter sp.
CCGGGCCTTCACATCGGACACGCCCGCGGCGTCCTTCAGCCGCCCCAGAGTATCGTCGTCCAGCTCGTCCCCAGCGCGCAGGCCAAAGTCCAGCAGCTCCTGCTCTGTGACCTTCAGACATGCGCCGTCCGCCAGGAACACCAGTACCCGGCCCCGCTTGTGGTCAGAGGCGGCGATGCGCTCAATCCTCATCCTTGAAATCGTCGGCGCTCACGTCCACCGCCCGGCCCGCAGCCTTGGCGGCGATACGCGCCTGGTTGCTCATGAGCTTATCGAAGTTGGCGCGGATATCCGCCTCCAGCTTCTCCGCCACCTCCGGGTTCTCCTGGAGGTACTTCTTGGCGGCGTCCCGTCCCTGGCCGATGCGGGTCTCGCCCATGGAGAACCAGGAGCCGGCCTTCTGCACCAGATCCAGCTTCACGCCCAGGTCCAGCAGCTCGCCGGTATGGGCGATGCCCTCACCGTACATGATGTCGAACTCCGCCTCCCGGAAGGGGGGCGCCACCTTATTCTTCACCACCTTGGCCCGGGTGCGGTTGCCCACCACCTCGGAGCCGTTTTTCAGCGTCTCGATACGCCGCACGTCAATGCGGACGGAGGAATAGAACTTCAGTGCCCGGCCGCCGGTGGTGACCTCGGGGTTTCCGTACATGACGCCCACCTTTTCACGCAGCTGGTTGATGAAGATGACGATGGTGTTGGTCTTGCCCACGGCGCCGGTGAGCTTGCGCAGAGCCTGGCTCATGAGCCGGGCCTGGAGGCCCACATAGCTGTCACCCATCTCGCCCTCGATCTCCGCCCGGGGCACCAGGGCCGCCACGGAGTCCACCACGATCACGTCGATGGCGCCGGAGCGGACCAGGGCCTCCGTGATCTCCAGGGCCTGCTCACCGGTATCCGGCTGGGAGATGAGCATCTCCTCCACATTTACCCCCAAGGCACGGGCATAGGTGGGGTCCAGAGCATGCTCGGCGTCCACGAAAGCAACCTCGCCGCCCCGCTTCTGGGCCTCCGCCACTACGTGGAGGGCCAGGGTGGTCTTACCGGAGGACTCGGGTCCGTAGATCTCCACGATCCGCCCCCGGGGAAGGCCGCCGATGCCCAGCGCCACGTCCAGAGCCAGAGAGCCGGTGGGGATGTAGTCCACGTTCAGGTTGGTCTGGTCGCCCAGACGCATGATGGAGCCCTTGCCGTACATCTTCTCGATCTGGGCCATGGCCGTGTCGATGGCCCGCTTTTTGTCGGAAGCCGGTGCCGCGGAGGGCACGGGCGCTTTTTCCTTTGCCATAGTTTTCTTCCTCCTGTATGTTCACGTTCCGTATCTTCGCTTTCCGCAATGTACCCTGTCACCGCATGATCTGTAAAGGAAACCCCCTTTGCAGATTCCAACTGGCGCGCACGCTTCTCAGATCTCCGTGCACAGCGTGCCGAACACCACCCGGGGGATGCCCTGGGTGTCCTTGACCACCTGGATATCCCCGAAGCCCTGGGTGCGCATGATCCGCAGGACGCTGTCCGCCTGACCGATGCCCACCTCAAAGTAAAGCTTCCCGCCGGGGACCAGCGCCCCACGCCACAAATCGGAAATGGCCCGGTAAAAGTCCAGGCCGTCCTCCCCGCCATCCAGCGCCAGATGGGGCTCGTAGTCCTTCACGGACGTATCCAGGGTGTCGATATCCGCGTGGGGGATGTAGGGCGGATTGGAGACGATGCACTGGAACTCCCCCAGGGATTTTTCCGGCTTTTCCAAGGCGTTTGCCTGCATGGGCACCACCCGGGCGGTAAGGCTGTTGCGGCGGACGTTCTGGCGGC
>CABQCB010000332.1 GCA_902462475.1 uncultured Oscillibacter sp.
CCAGAGAGGAGTCCAGCCCGCCGGAGAGCAGGAAGCCCAGGGGGGCATCCGCGTCCAGCCGCTTATCCACGCCGGCGATCAGCTTGGTGCGGATGTTCTTGCATACCGTTTCCAGGTCGTCGGTGGAGTAGGACTTGACGGTGGTCAGGTCCGCGTAGCGGACGAACTTGCCGAAGGCGTAGTAGTGGCCCGGCGGGAAGGGGAAGATCTCTTTGCAGAGGCCCACCAGGTTTTTGGCCTCACTGGCGAAGACGATGGCGCCGTCGCTGTCGTAGCCGTAGAACAGAGGCCGGATGCCGATGGGGTCCCGGGCGGCGATGAGGGAGTCGCTCATGGAATCGTAGATGATCATGGCGAACTCCGCGTCCAGCCGGGAGAACATGGAAAGACCGTATTCCCGGAACAGGGGCAGCAGGATCTCGCAGTCGCTGCCGCTGTGGAAGGAATAGCCCTTTTCCTCCAGCTGGCGCTTGATGGCGCGGAAGCCGTAGATCTCGCCGTTGCAGACCACAAAGTCGTCGCCCAGCTGGAAGGGCTGCATGCCCGCCTCCGTCAGGCCCATGATGGCCAGCCGGTGGAAGCACAGATACCCGCTGGGGGTCTCGATGATCCGGGACATGTCGGGGCCCCGGGAGAGGGTACGGTCAAAGTACGTCCCGATCGCTTCCTTGGGCAGAGTTTTCTTGGAAAATCCCATAATTGCACACATGAAAAAAGCACCTCCGGATAAAAAAACGCAGCTACATCCTAAAAAATTTTAGGACGAATAGCTGCGATCCGCGGTGCCACCTAATTTGCCCCCGTAAAGGGACCACTTTTCAAGGCTCCAACAAGCCCGTGTGATGTAACGATCACAACTCGTCGCACTTACTGGCGGTCACCCGCGTTCAGATTGCAGCTACGGAGTGTTCTTCCCACAGATTCTTTGTACGGGGTTTCCACTGCCCCCCGCTCACTGAGACGGAACGTCTGCGGTACTTTTCTCCATCAACGCCGTTGCCGATGGTTTAGTTTTAATGGTTGGAGTTTACCACCGGACCAGGAGCGCTGTCAATATCAGAATTTACAAAAACTGGTGCCGACGGATGCCAAAATTTTTCGGAGATGTCGGAAAAGCAGGGCGGTTTCCATGGCGCGAAAGGGCCCCGCAGACGGCATTTCGCCGCCTGCGGGGCTGGGCAAATCGAAGATTACAGGTTGATTTCCGGCGTCTCGGTGCTGGCGTCCGTCAGCAGGGGACGGACCTGAGCCAGGAAGGCATCCACCTGCTCCGGGCAGCGGCCGATGTAGGCGGAGGGCGTGAGGACGGCCTCCATCTCTTCTTCCGTCATGCCGAAGGCAGGCTCGGCGGCCAGACGGGCCAGGAGGTCGCACTTGTTGCCCTCCTTCATCTGGGCAGTGGCGGCCATGGAGTTGGTGCGGATGATCTCATGGAGCTCCTGACGGTTGCCGCCCCGCTTGACGGCCTCCATCATCAGGTTCTCCGTGGCAATGAAGGGAAGATACTCCCGGACGGTGGCGTCCACCACCTTCTCATTGACGTGGAGCCCGTCGGTGACGTTCTGAGCCAGGCGCAAGATGGCGTCGGCGCAGAGGAATCCCTCCGGCATGGAAATGCGGCGGTTGGCGGAGTCATCCAGCGTGCGCTCCAGCCACTGGACGGAAGCGGTCATGGGGGCGTTCATGGCGTCGGCCATCAGATACCGGGCCAGAGAGCAGATCCGCTCGGAGCGCATGGGGTTGCGCTTGTAGGCCATGGCGCTGGAGCCGATCTGGTTTTTCTCGAAGGGCTCTTCCACCTGCCGGTCGTGC
>CABQCB010000333.1 GCA_902462475.1 uncultured Oscillibacter sp.
TTCATATCAAACCCTTTGACCGGCCTATATTTCTCAACTATCCTGAAAACTTACACCTCCCGCAGTACGCCGCTGACCACCTCCACGCCGGCCCGGCGCAGGATCTCCAGTCCCTTGCCCGCCACCAGTGGGTTTGGATCGTCAGAGCCCACCACCACCCGGGCGATGCCGGCGGCCAGAATGGCGTCGGTGCAGGGAGGCTGGCGGCCCTGGTGGCAGCAGGGCTCCAGCGTCACATACATGGTGGCGCCCCGGGGTGAGACGGTGCAGTCCGCCAGCGCCGCCCGCTCCGCGTGGAGATCGCCGCAGCGGGCGTGATAGCCCCGCCCGATCACCCTGCCGTCCTTGACCACCACGGCACCCACCAGGGGATTGGGCGCCGTCCACCCCGTGCCCCGCCGGGCCAGGGCCACCGCCTGGCGCATATACGCAAAATCATCCATAAGCTTCCTCCCTCAAAACAAAAATGCTCTGAACCATGGTTCAGAGCATTGGCAAATGCCGAAGACCCCCGGCGCAAACAAAAAGCTCCGGAATGATCCCATTCTAGAGCAAATCCATTTGCGCCGGGACTGCGTCCCCGCGTTCTGCGATCTTCTTTCATCCAGACTGTACTGTCGGCTTCGGAGTTTCACCGAATCATGCCTTGCGGCTCGTGGGCTTTACCACCGGTGGGGAATTGCACCCCGCCCTGAAGATTCCTGTTCAATTACCTGCATTATAGGCGCGGGGCGCCAGGTTGTCAATCCCCAATCCTCCCCGCGCCTTTTTCCTCACCGCTCCGCATCCTGGGGCTGGTAAACGCTCAGCACCTGCATAGCCGCCTCCCGGCGGGAGATACGCTCGTCCATGGCCCGCTTTTCGATGTAGCGGTGGGCGGCCTGCTCCGTCATGCCCAGGCACTGGATCAGCGCCCACTTGGCCCGGTTCACCAGGCGGATCTCCTGGATCTTCTCCTCCACGGTGGCCTGCTTTTCCCCCACCCGGCGCAGCCGCTCCCGCACGGCGCACAGCGCCCGGAGGCTCTGGCGCACCAGCTGGGTGGAGGTGGGCTTGGGCAGCGTCAGTACGCCGTGCTCCGTGACGCGGGCATAGACGTCCTCATACCGCTCGCTCTTGACCACCAGCAGCACGGCGGCATCGCTGCGCTCACAAAGGTCCATGGCCAGCTGCGCGCCGAATTCGTCGGGCAAAGGCGTGTTGATGAGCACGATGTCTGCGCTGGTGCCCAGCAGCGTCCGGCGGGCCTCGCCCGCGCTCCGGACGGCATGGACCGGATAGAAGTGGGTGGGAGGCATGAGCTCTTTGATCGTCTTGGTAAACTGATCGCCGGAGGATACCAGCAAAACGCTGTATGTATGTTCCTGGAAAACCATGCGCTCCCTCCCTTCTTGATTGCTGGTGCGGGCCCTTACATGCCGTAGGCGCTCAGGATGGCCTCCGGCACATGGGCCCGGACAAAGGCGCTTTCAGAGGCTGCCGCCCGGGCCTCCTCCAGGGAGACCGGCAGACGCTCATAGCGCGCAAGCTGCTCCGCCGGTGCCTCGTAGAGGTTGAGATCTGCGCTGGGGGGCAGCGGCAGATGGTTTTGCAATCCGTCCAGCGCCGCGTGGATCAGCAGCGCAAAGGCCAGATAGGGATTGGCAGTGGGGTCCGGGGAGCGCAGCTCCACCCGGCGGTAATCCCCCCGGGCCGCCGGCACGCGGATGAGCTGGGAACGGTTCTGGCCAGACCAGGTCACATAGCCCGGAGCCTTGCTGCCGCCCAGGCGCCGGTAGGAATCCCGGCAGAGAACAAGATCCCTACCAT
>CABQCB010000334.1 GCA_902462475.1 uncultured Oscillibacter sp.
GCACCACCGGCGCCGGCTGGGGTGCGGCGGCCCGGGGGCTGCGTCCGCGGCCGTGGGAACAGTTTGCCATGATGATTCCTCCGATCCAAGCATAATAAAACGGCCTGTACGGCGCTCAGGCGCCGCGGTACTTTTTCCGGGTGGCGATGCCGCCCCGGATGTGACGCTGGGCCTTGTTGACTTCCAGGACCTCCTTGACCTGTGTGTACAGCGCCCGGTTGAACTGGGGCAGGCGCTCGGAAATGTCCTTGTGAACCGTGGACTTGCTGATGCCGAACTTCTGCGCGGCGGCGCGGACGGTGGTCCGGTTTTCTATGATGTACTGCGCCAGGCGTTCCGCCCGCTCCTCCATGTTTCCCTTCAAAGCACAACACTCCCCGCCTCTTGTTGCTCCATCCTATGCGCCGCCGCCGGGACATATGACGCAAAAATAGACAGCGGTGTCCGGGTGGGGGCGGGAGGAAAATGCCGCCGGCGGGGACAAACCCCTTTCCCGGCGGGCCGGAGCGTGGTACAATGAGAGGGCAAAAAAAGGAAAGGCAGGGATCCCTATGAACGAAACACTGCGTGTATTGCGTGAGCGGCGCAGCATCCGCCGCTACCAGAGCGGCCAGATCAAGCCCGAGGAGCTGGACGCCATTTTAGACGCGGGCACCTGGGCCGCTTCCGGCAAGGGGCTCCAGACGGCGGTGATGGTGGTGGTGCAGGACCAGGAGACCATCGCCTACATGTCCCGGCTCAACGCCCAGATCCAGGGCAAGCCCGGCACCGATCCCTTCTACGGCGCGCCCACGGTGGTGGTCGTGCTGGCGGATGGGGAGCAGGCCAACTGGCTCCAGGACGGCTCGCTGGTCATGGGCAACCTCATGACGGCGGCGTGGTCCATCGGCATCGGCTCTTGCTGGATCAACCGGGCCATGGAGCTATTCGATATGCCGGAGGGCAAGGCGCTTTTGCGCAAGTGGGGCCTGCCGGAGACGCTGCGGGGCGTGGGCAACTGCATCCTGGGCTATATCGACGGCGACGTGCCCGCCCCCAAGCCCCGCAAAGAGGGCTTCATCGTGAAAGTATAAGACGGAGGACGAACCATGAACAACCCTGTGCGCAACATCCGCTGCGACAAGGCGGCGGGCACCCTGACCATCATCGACCAGACCCTGCTGCCCAATGAAGAACGGGAGATCCGCCTGGAGACGGCGCAGGACGTGTACGACGCCATCAAGCTCCTGCGGGTGCGGGGCGCGCCGGCCATCGGCATCTGCGCCGCTTACGGTCTGTATGTGACGGCGCTGGACCTGCCGGAGGAAGAGGAGGCGTTCTGGAAGGGCCTTGAGGAGCTGGCTGCGTATCTCAACAGCTCCCGGCCCACGGCGGTAAACCTCAGCTGGGCCATCCGCTCCATGCTGGATACCGCCCGGACCCACCGGGCCGAGGGACGGACAGCGGTGCTGGAGGCATTGTATGAGCGGGCCGTGGCCATCCAGGAAGAGGACATCGCCATGTGCACGGCCATCTCCCGTTACGGCGCCAGCCTCCTCAAAGACGGCGACGGCGTGCTGACCCACTGCAACGCCGGCCCTCTGGCCACCTCCCGCTACGGCACCGCCCAGGGGGCGCTGCTGATGGCGGCGGAGGAGGGCAAGCACATCCGTGTGTTCGCCGACGAGACCCGTCCCCTGCTCCAGGGCGCGCGCCTGACCAGCTACGAGCTGCAAAAGGGCGGCGTGGACGTGACCCTCATCTGCGACAACATGGCCTCCATCGTCATGAAAAACGGCTGGGTGCAGGCTTGCTTCGTGGGC
>CABQCB010000335.1 GCA_902462475.1 uncultured Oscillibacter sp.
CACACCTCTCTGCCTTATCACGAAGTGGCCATCAACAAGCCCCATGAGATCTCCTGCAAGCTGTGGGGCACCGGCGGCGACGGCACCGTGGGCGCCAACAAGAACTCCGTCAAGATCATCGGCAACCTGACCGAGAAGTACGCCCAGGCCTATTTCGCATACGACGCCAAGAAGTCCGGCGGTGTGACCCAGTCCCACCTGCGCTTCAGCGATCAGCCCATTCATGCTACCTATCTGGTCCAGTCCGCGGACTTCGTGGCAGTACATAACCCCGCTTACCTCAGCAAGTTTGACGTGGCCAAGGACCTCAAGCCCGGCGGAACGTTCCTGCTCAACTGCCAGTGGAGCGCTGAGGAGCTGGACGAGAAGCTGCCCGGCAACCTCAAGCGGGGCCTGGCGGAAAAGCAGGCCAAGCTGTACCTCATTGATGCGTCCCACATCGCCATGAAGCTGGGCCTGGGCAACCGCACCAACACCGTGCTCCAGTCCGCCTTCTTCAAGCTGGCCAACATCATCCCCATGGATCAGGCCATGGACGCCATGAAGGAAGCCATCAAGAAGACCTACCTGGTGAAGGCCGGTCAGAAGGTGGTGGACATGAACTGCGCCGCTGTGGATCAGGGCGTACAGGCCCTGCATCAGGTGGAAGTCCCCGCCAGCTGGCTCAACGCGCCGGTGGAGCAGGCCGCTGCCGCCGATGAGGGCGACTTCATGGAACAGATCTTCAAGCCCATGGACCGCATGCAGGGCGACAGCCTGCCGGTGTCCATCTTCCAGAAGTTCGGCACGGTGGACGGCACCTGGCCCAGCGGCACCTCCAAGTACGACAAGCGCCGGGATGCCATTCAGGTCCCCCAGTGGGATCCCACTGCCTGCATCCAGTGCAACCTCTGCTCTCTGGTCTGCCCCCACGCGGCGATCCGTCCCGTGCTGCTGACCGAGGAGGAGAAGGCCGCCGCCCCCGCGGGCTTCACCACCATCCCCGCCAAGGGCCCCGGTCTGGAGAAGTACGCTTTCCGCATCCAGGTCTCTCCCTTTGACTGCCTGGGCTGCGGCTGCTGCGCCAACGCCTGCCCCGCCAAGACCAAGGCTCTGACCATGCAGAGCGCCGAGTCCCAGGCGGGCGAGGCCGAGAACTGGACCTACGGTGTGGAGCAGGTGCCCGTCAAGAAGGACGCCGGCAGCGACAAGACCGTCAAGGCCAGCCAGTTCAAAAAGCCCTATTACGAGTTCCCGCCCGCCTGCGCAGGCTGCGGCGAGACCGCGTACATCAAGCTGATCACCCAGCTCTTCGGTGATCACATGTACATCGCCAACGCCTCCGGCTGCACCGCGGCCCACGGCGGCTCCCTGCCCTCCACGCCCTACTGCAAGGACGACCGGGGCTTCGGTCCTCCCTGGGAGCAGTCCCTGTTCGAGGATAACGCCGAGTTCGCCTTCGGCTTCCTCCAGGCCCACGACACCGTCAACAGCGAGCTGGTGGACGCCGTGGAGCTGCTGCGGGATGCCGGCGTTGCCCAGGCTGAGTGCGAGGCATACCTCGCTGTCCGGGAGCACGCCAAGGAGTCCCGGGATGCCACCGACGCCCTGGTGAAGGCCCTGGAGTCCGCCGCCTGCGAGACGGCGGAGACGAAGGAGGCCCGGGATCTGGTGCTCCAGAACCGGGAGTTCCTCAGCAAGAAGTCCGTGTGGGCCTTCGGCGGCGACGGCTGGGCCTACGACATCGGCTTCGGCGGCCTGGATCACGTCCTGGCTTCCGGCAAGGACATCAACATGCTGGTGCTGGACACCGAGGT
>CABQCB010000336.1 GCA_902462475.1 uncultured Oscillibacter sp.
CAGCACGGCACTCCAGAAGGGGGACCAGCCCCGGTACACCAGGGGCAGATACACCCACAAAATGCAGCCGAAGGTGAACACCAGCCCCAGGGCGCCCTTGGCCCCCTGCCAGCCGCCGATGAGACACAGCGCCAGCAGATACAGCGCCGCGAAGGCCAGGATCTGGAACTCCCGGTCCTGGGCGTAGACGCTGGAGACCACCGTGTCCCCCGCCAGGCTCTGCATCACCACTACCTTCATACCCACGGTGCAGGGCGCACCGAACAAAAAGCCGGAGCTGGAGGTGGTCTCGATCTCCCGGCCCTTGAGCTCGCCGGTCTTCATCAAAACCCGGACCACCTGCTCGCCCACCCGGCTGCCGTCGGGCTGGACATTGTCCTGCAGGATCTCGGTGACCACGCCTTTTTCAAAGGTCTGCCCCTCCCGGGAGACCAGCGCCACCTTGTCCACCTGATTGAGCCGGACCACCAGCAGCAAAAACAGCGCCAGCAGTACCAGCGGCGGCGCCCAGCGCTTCCAAACCATACGCTTCACGGGAAAGACCTCATTTCATGAAAAAGTAAACAGCGTCTCTCCGCAGGCAGAGTGCCTGCGGAGAGACGGAGCAGGGGATGGGGAACGGGATCAGCCCAGCTTGGTCAGGGCGTAATCCGCAGTAGAGGCGGTAACGGCAGTGCCGGTCAGCAGGCCGTTGCTCTTGGCATAGCTCAGGCCCTGGGCGGGCGTGGCGCTGACGGAGGCACCGGCCTTGCCCTTGACAGCGGCATAGCGGGTCAGCATGGCCGCGAACTGGGCCTGGGTGATGGTCTCATCGGGCTGGAAGGCGGTACCGGTGACACCCTTGACGATGCCCTGCGCCTTGGCCCAGGCCACAGCCTTCCCGTAGGAGGCGTCGGCGGACACATCCGCAAAGCCTGCGGCGGTGGAGACGGCGGGACGGCCGGCGGCATCATACAGGCGCTGCACCGCCTGGGCGCGGGTCAGGGGAGCGGTGAGGCTCTCGCCGTCGCCGGTCTTGTTGATGGTGAAGGTGGAGTCGATCTTCTCCGTCTTGCCGTCGGCAGTCAGCTGATAGGTGTCGATGGAGAAGGAGGTCTCGCTGAGGGTGATAACGGACCAGCTGGGCAGCCAGTTCTGGCTGCGCTTGGCGATGTAGTCCTGCTGGGTGGAGATCAGCTCATAGTACTTGGAGCCGGAGGCGGAGTTTGCGGTCATGTACAGCGTGCCGTTGGGGTTGGTGACGGTGTTGCCCACAGCCGTCTCGATGGTGTAGCACTTGTTGTCGGCCTGGAAGTTGTTTAGCAGGGCCTCGCCGGCAGTGTCGCCGTCAGCGGGGGACAGGGGGATCTGGGTGTTGTTGGTGGTGTTGTAGGCGTGATCCCAGTCGTAGTCGCTGCCGTCGGCGTTGAGCTGGAACTCGTAGGCGCCGTGGGTCTGCCCATCGCCGTAGAGCAGCTTGGAGCGGCTGTAGGTGTGGTCGTGGCCCTGGAGCACCACATCGATGTCGTACTTGTCAAAGATGGGGGTGAGCTGTGTGCGGAGGATCATGCCGTCGGTGTCGGAGTGATCCAGACCGGTGCCGTAGATATCCTGGTGGATGGTGACCACGCGCCAGGCGGCGTCGGGAGCAGAGGCAATGGCCTCCTGGATGGTCTTCTCGTGCTCGGCTACATTGTAATTGTTGGTGTTGAGCACGATAAACAGGCCGGCGCCGTAAGAGTAGTAGTAGTCGCCGCCGGCCTGGGTGGTGCCGTAATCCGTGGCATTGGGGTTATTG
>CABQCB010000337.1 GCA_902462475.1 uncultured Oscillibacter sp.
CAGCCGGGCCAGGTCTGTTCCATCGGCCGGTTCGATGTCACGGTGGGACACCGCCAGAGCGATTTTGAATTTGATAAAAAGACCAAGGCGGTCAGCCGCCGTCACGCAGTCATCGAGCGGCAGGAGGACGGCAGCTACGCCCTGGTGGATCTGAGCTCCAGTGCAGGCACCTTCGTGGACGGCCAGCGCCTGACCGCCAACGTGCCCAGGGTGCTGCACCGGGGCGCCCGGGTGGCCTTCGGCACCGCCGGGGCCGACTATGTATGGGAGGAATGAGCCAATGGATACCAGTCAGCTCCTGCTTTGGGGCGGAGGGGCCGTAATGGCGGCTTCAATCCTGGTGGGCCTGGGAGCCATGGTGATCCTGCGCCTGACCGGAAAGCGGTTGCGCAGGCACCTGGAAGAGGAGTTTGGAAAACGGCGCCATTGAGCCGGTAAGGAGAAGTCATGTCTCAAATCATCGCATCAACCTATGAGATCATCAAGCAAATCGGCTCCGGCGGTGGGGGAATCGTCTACCTGGGACGGCACCTGCGGCTGGGCAAGTGGGTGGTCCTGAAAGCAGACCGGCGTACCATCTCCGCAAAGCCGGAGACCCTTCGCCGGGAAGTGGACGCCCTGAAAAACCTCTCCCATACCTATATCCCTCAAGTCTACGACTTCGTGGTGGAAGGGGAGACGGTCTATACCGTCATGGACTACATCGAGGGCGAGAGCCTGGACAAGCCCCTGCGCCGGGGAGAGCGCTTCTCCCAGGCCCAAGTGATCCAGTGGGCCATGGAGCTGCTGGAGGCGCTGTGTTATCTTCACAGCCGCCCGCCCCACGGCATCCTCCACAGCGATATCAAACCCTCCAACATTATGCGCACTCCCCAGAACGACATCTGTCTCATCGACTTCAACATCGCCCTGGCCCTGGGGGAGGAGGGAGCCGTACGGGTAGGCTTCAGCCGGGGCTACGCATCTCCGGAGCACTACGGTGTGGACTACTCCGGCATGAACAGCACGCAGCGGGGGGAGGACGACGTTCTCACTCGCGTGTCCACTGAGCGGCCGGAGACTGTGCTGTCCGGCGCGTCGTCCCAGTCCGGCAGTACCGGCACAGAACGGCGGACCGTGCTGCTGGATGTGCGCTCGGACATTTACAGCCTGGGTGCAACTCTCTACCATCTCTTCACTGGCCGGCGCCCCGCACAGGACGCCAAAAAGGTGGAGCCCATTGGCCCCGATGAACTCAGCCCTGCCGTGGCGGCCATTATCCGCAAGGCCATGGATCCGGATCCGGGCCGCCGATGGCAGACCGCGCAGGAGATGCTCCAGGCCTTTGAGCACCTTCACGACAACGACCCCCGGATGCGGCGTCACAAACGGCGCTGTGCTGTGACGGCTGCGGTGCTGACGGTGACGTTTCTGGCGGGCGGTCTGGCTGCCTTCACGGGACTCAAACAGCAAGAGCGGCTGCAAAATGCCTATACGCTGGCAGAATATTCCGCCAATGCCCTGGCACAGGGAGATGTGGATCGGGCTGTGGCCTATGCTCTGGAGGCGCTGCCGCAGGACCCGGGAATCTTTGGCCCGCCCCAGACGCCTCAGGCACAGAAGGCACTGACGGATGCCCTTGGCGTCTATGATCTCTCGGACGGCTTTAAAGCACATTGTCTGCTTTCTGTGCCCGGGGAGCCCATCAAAGTGGCGCTCTCGCCGGAGGGCACGCGGGCGGCGGTATTGACTAGCGGACAGGTAGCCGTATTCGCCTGTGAAAGTGGCAGC
>CABQCB010000338.1 GCA_902462475.1 uncultured Oscillibacter sp.
GAGCCGGTGGAGGAGACGCCCCTGGACGCGCCGAACGCCCCGGACAACGGGGTGGAGGCCCGGACCCTGGTGCCCACGGACCCCAGCGGCTACACCGTCTGCGGACGGGCCTACATCACCAACAGCACGGACCACACCCTCTCCGTCACGGAGCTGGGGGAGCTGTTTGACGCGGAGCTGACGGGGGAGGGGCCCCAGATCCTCATTGTCCACACCCACGGCAGCGAGTCCTACACCCCCGCGGGAGACGTGGACGTGGTCTGGTCCGGCGACCACCGCACCACCGACAGCCGCTACAATGTGGTGGCCGTGGGGGACGCCATGGCGGAGGTGTTTTCCGCCGCGGGCATCAGCGTGCTCCACGACCGGACCCTCTACGACTACCCGGCCTACTCCGGGGCCTATGACCGCTCCCTTGCGGCCATCGAGAGCTATCTTGCCCAGTACCCCACCATCCGCTTTATCCTGGACGTGCACCGGGACGCCATCGAGGATAGCGACGGCAACCAGTACAAGGTGGTCTCCGATATCGACGGCCAGACCTCCGCCCAGATGACGCTGGTGGTGGGCAGCGACGGAAGCGGCCTCAGCCACCCGGACTGGATGGAGAACCTGAAGCTGGCGGTGGCCCTGCAAAATCAGCTGCTCCAGGACTATCCCACCCTCATGCGGCCGATCCTGCTGCGCAACTCCCGCTACAACCAGCACGCCACCACCGGGTCCCTTTTGGTGGAGGTGGGCGCCGCGGGCAACTCGCCGGAGGAGGCGTATCTTGCGGGCACTTTGTTCGCCCAGGGCATGGTGGAGCTTCTGGAGGGGCGGAGCAAATAGGCAAAAAAAGAGACGGGAGATCCCGTCTCTTTTTTGTTTCAGCGCATGACCGCGCCCAGATCGGCGCTGGAGACCATGCGGGCATAGCGGCTGAGCCAGCCGGTTTTCACCTTGGGCTCCGGAGCCGTCCACGCCGCCCGGCGGCGAGAGAGCTCCTCCTCCGATACCTCCAGGGTGATGGAGGCGGCGGGGATGTCGATGGTGATGGAATCTCCCTCCTGCACCAGGCAGATGGGGCCGCCTGCCGCCGCCTCGGGGCTCACATGGCCGATGGAGGCGCCCCGGGAGGCGCCGGAGAAGCGCCCGTCGGTGATGAGGGCCACGGTCTTGTCCAGCCCCATGCCGGCCAGGGCCGAGGTGGGGTTGAGCATCTCCCGCATGCCCGGGCCGCCGCTGGGGCCCTCGTAGCGGATGACCACCACGTCGCCGGGCACGATCTTGCCGGCGTAGATGGCGGCGATGGCGTCCTCCTCGCCGTCGAACACCCGGGCCGGGCCGGTGTGGCGCAGCATCTCCTCCGCCACGGCGCTGCGCTTGACCACGCAGCCGTCGGGGGCCAGGTTGCCCCAGAGGATCTGGAGGCCGCCGGTGGGGCTGAAGGGGTGGTCGATGGGCCGGATGGCGTTGGTATCCAGATTCACCGCGCCCTGGATGTTCTCGCCCAGAGTCTTGCCGGTGACGGTGGGCACGTCCAGGTCCAGAAGGCCCGCTTTGGCAAGCTCCGCCTGGACGGCGGCGATGCCGCCGGCGGCGTACAGGTCGGACATATGGGTGGGGCCCGCCGGGGCCAGGTGGCAGAGGTTGGGCGTGGCGGCGGAGACCTCGTTGAAAAGCTTCAGGTCCAACGGCACGCCCGCCTCGTAGGCGATGGCCAGCAGGTGCAGCACCGTGTTGGTGGAGCAGCCCAGGGCCATGTCG
>CABQCB010000339.1 GCA_902462475.1 uncultured Oscillibacter sp.
ATGTCACAAATCGATCGGGGCGGCGCCCGCCTGGCCTGCGCCGTGCGCAAGGCATACGCCCAGGGACAGGACGACTACCATCTGGAGCCCATGGTCCTGGTGCAGGACGGCCGCGGAGCGGGCACCGTCCGGGACGGGGACGCCGTGGTCTTCTGCTGCCGCCGTGGCGAGCGGGAGGTGGAGCTAACGGAGCTTTTCCCCCAGCCGGATTTTGAGCCGGTTCCCCGGCACAAGCTCCATGACCTCTATTTTTCCATTCTCACCCTCTATCACGACAAATTCAAGGACCTGCCGGTGGCCTTTGCCCCGGCCCATGTGACCATGCCCCTTGCCCAGGTGCTCTCCCAGGCGGGGAAAACGCAGTTCCACTGTGCCGAGTCGGAGAAGTTCGCCCATGTGACGTTCTTCTTCAACGGCGGTGAGAATGCCCCCTTCCCCGGGGAGGACGACGTGTGCGTCCCCTCTCCCAAGGGCATCGACTTTGACCAGCAGCCGGAGCTGTCGCTGCCCCAGGTGGCGGAAAAGGTGACCGAGGCCCTGGGCAAGTACGACTTCATCGTCACCAACTTCGCAAACGGCGACGTCATCGGCCACACCCAGAACACCGCCGCGAAGATCGCCGCCTGCGGCCATGTGAGCCGCGCCCTGGAGCGGGTGGTGACCGACGCCCTGGCCAAGGGCTACGTGGTGGCCGTCACCGCCGACCACGGCAACATCGAACAGCTCTACACCGCCGCCGGCAAGCCCCACGGCGCCCACACAGCCAACCTGGTGCCCTTCGTGCTGATGGATCCCGCCACTCCCGACCGCCTGGAGCTGCGGGACGGGTCCCTGGGAGACGTGGCGCCCACCGTGCTGCAGGTCATGGGGATCCCGCAGCCGGCGGAGATGACCGGCACCTCCCTGGCGCAGGGCCACGATTTCGGCCCGGGCCGGAAGATGCTGCTCATCATCTGCGACGGCTGGGGCCTTGGCTCCGGCGACGAGGGCGACGCCATCCACCTGGCCGACACTCCCTACTGGGACAGCCTGCTTGACCGGCAGTCCTGGTGCCGCCTCCACGCCTCCGGGTCCCATGTGGGCCTGGGCGAGGGCAAGGCCGGCAACTCCGAGGCGGGCCACTCCAATCTGGGTGCCGGCCGCACGGTGCTCCAGGATGACGTGCGTCTGGACACCGCCGTCCGGGACGGCAGCTTCCAGCAAAACCCGGTGCTGCTGGGCGCCATCCGCCACGCCCTGGACCACGGCACCGCCCTGCATCTTCTGACCCTTCTGACCCACAAATCCTCCCACGGGTCCATGGACTACGCCGTGTCCGTGTGCCGCATGGCCCACGACGCCGGGCTGGACCGGGTCTTCGTCCACGTGATCTTCGACGGCCGCTCCACCGACCCCGGCTCCGCCCCCGCCCTGCTCCAGGAGCTGGACGCGGCACTGGAGGAAGCCGGTGCCGGGTACATCGTCGACGGCGTGGGCCGGGGCGTGGCCCTGGACCGGGACAAAAACTACGACAAGGTCAAGCGGGCCTACGACGCCATGGTGGACGGCGTGGGCGCCCAGTACACCTGATTCACCGCGCCCGGGACGCAGCCGCCCCGGGTGCATCCGGAAGGAGGCTTTCATGCTGCAGCTTGGCATCATCGGCGCGGGCCGCATGGGCCGCGTCCACATCCAGGGCATCTGCTCCGGCGTCCCCGGCGCCCGCATCCGCTCCATCGCCGCGCCGCACCTGCGGCC
>CABQCB010000340.1 GCA_902462475.1 uncultured Oscillibacter sp.
CGGGGCGGGTCTCCGTATGGAAGCCGTAGGGGTCGGCCTTCATGCGCACCTGCCCGTCCGGTCCGGTGACCGCATATTTATAGGCGGTGTATTCCTTCAGCCCAGGGATAAAGCCCTCCCACTCCTCGCCCTTGCGGACCAGGCGGTTGGCCTTGGGATTCCAGTCATTGAAATCGCCCACCACAGACACGCTCTTGGCGTGGGGCGCCCAGACCCGGAAAAGCCAGCCTGCCTTGCCCCGCCGCTGGGCGGGATGGGCTCCGAACCAGTGCCAGCCATCGGTCATCTGGCCCGCATGGTAACGTTCCGCCTCTTTTTTCATTGCCATGGTTTTGCTCCTCTCCCCGCGCACTCGCCCACAGGCGGCCCGGGTTTGTTTTCCTGGGTACATTCAGCAGATGATCGTCCACTATATATTGTGTATATTATACTTCTTCCAGGAAATACCGTCAAGGACGCTCCTGTCGAAAAAGCACCCCGTTTTTTGTTTTAATTCACCATTTTCAGCGAGTAATTTTTTGTATTTTTTGGTAATATTCTTCAATAAAATGGCGGTTTTACAGGGAAAATGGGTAAATTTTACTTTTTCCTTATGCAAATTTCACCGCGCCTTCCCTCCGCCCTCTGTCTTGCTTTTCCCTTTGCCGGCTGGTATAATAACTCGAATTTTGTGATATAGAAAGGGACGGTGCCCCCTGCCATGGACGCGTTATTCTCTCCGTTGACCTCCTTCACCGTGGACGGTTTTCCCCTTTGGGTCATTCTTCTGATCTGCGTGGGCGTATTTTTAGCTTCCTTTATGGACGCCATCGCCGGAGGCGGCGGCATCATCTCCGTGCCCACCTATCTGATGGCCTTCCACAACATCCCCACCTACTACGCCCTGGGCACCAACAAGCTCTCCTCCGGCATCGGCACCATCTTCTCCACCGCCCGCTTCATCCGGCAGGGCTATGTCCGCTGGAAGCTGTTCGCTCCCTCCATCGTCTTTGCCCTCACCGGCTCCATGTGCGGCACCTGGCTCCAGCTCCACACGCCGGACAAGGTGCTCAAGTATCTTTTGCTGCTGGTTTTGCCGGTGGTGGCGGTGGTGACGCTGCGCAACCGCAGCTGGCCCGATGAGCCCGGCGAGATCTCCTTTGCCGCCCAGGCCGCCATCGTGTGGTGCGCCTCCTTCGTCATCGGCGGCTACGACGGCTATTACGGTCCCGGCACCGGCACGTTCCTCATGATCATCTTCATCCGCCTGGCCAAGCTGGACACCCGCAACGCCGCCGGCGGCGTGAAGGTCATCAACCTCTCTTCCAACCTGGGCAGCCTCTTTACGTCCCTGGTGTCCGGATATGTGTACATCGGCGTGGGCCTCATCTCCGCCCTGGCCTCCATCGCGGGGCACTACCTGGGCGCGGGCCTGGCCATCAAAAACGGCAGCCGCATCGTCCGGCCCACGGTGATCCTGGTGCTGATCCTGCTGACCATCAAGGTGGGCAGCGAACTGCTGTTCCCGGAATTCTGGGCCTGAGGAGGAAGACATGAAAAAATCCATCGGTATCTTAGGCGGCATGGGCCCTCTGGCCACCGCCGACCTTCTGCGCAAGATCGTCCTGCTGACCGCGGCGGACACCGACGGCGGACACGTCCGGGTCTACGTGGACGATAACCCCGCCATCCCCGACCGGACGGCGGCCATCCTCTCCGGCGGGCCGGACCCC
>CABQCB010000341.1 GCA_902462475.1 uncultured Oscillibacter sp.
CATGCACACCGGCTGCCGGGACTCTTCGATATAACGCAGCTTATCCTCCGGCAAGCAGGCGGCATGCACCTCCCGGATCCCCAGCTGGGCGGCAATGGCATTGGCGGCGCTGGGGCTGTCTCCGGTGAGCAGCACCGGCTGCACGCCGCAGTAATGCAGGGCCCGGATCATATCGGCGCTCTCCTCCCGGACGGTATCGGAGAGCACGAGATACCCCGCCGGATGCGGTTCCCCTTCCACTGCAACATAGATCACAGTACATCCCCTGTCAATATAGGCCTGTGCGCCGGAATCCGCAGGCAGTGAAATTCCTGCCTCCGTCATCATTGCGGCATTGCCCGCCAGCACGCGCTGTCCCTCCAGAACAGCCTTTACGCCCCGGGCCAGCACCATCTCAAACCGCTCCGGCTGCGGCAGCGGATCCCCGGAACTGTTCCGATAGCAGGCCACCACCGCTTTCCCCAGGGGATGCTCCGAGAGCTGCTCCGCCGCCGCGGCCATCCGGTAGATCCGCTCCCGGGAATAGTTCGGCGTCAGACTCACCGCCGCGATGACCTGGGGCTTTCCGTAGGTCAGTGTCCCAGTCTTGTCAAACGCCACCCGGGACACCTTGGCAAGCCGCTCCAGGGCGTCTCCCTCCCGCACAAGGAATCCGTGCTTTGTGGCGTTTCCGATGGCTGCCATGATGGCTGTTGGCGTGGCCAACACCAACGCACAGGGGCAGAATACCACCAGGATCGTAACGGAACGGATGATCTCTCCGGTCACCAGCCAGGTCAAAACGGCAGCCGTCATCGCCACCACGACCACCCAGGTGGCCCACCGGTCCGCCATGCCCACGATTTTGGCTTTTCCGGCATCGGCAGACTGCACCAGCCGGATCATGCGTTGGATGGAGCTGTCCTCCCCCACCTTGACCGCGCGCATGTCAAAGGCGCCGAACTGGTTCACCGTGCCGCTGGAAACCGTGTCCCCAACGCCCTTATCCACCGGCAGCGACTCTCCGGTCATCACCGCCTGATTGATGGATGTCTGTCCCGCCGTGATCACGCCGTCCACCGGTACGCTCTCTCCGGGCAGTACCCGCAGCAGATCCCCCACCTCCACCTCCTGCACAGGGATCACTCGCTCCACACCATTTTCCAGCACCCGGGCCGTTTGGGGCGTCAGATGTATCAGCTTCTCGATCCCCGCCCGGGCTCTTGCCACGGTCGGCTCCTCCAGCAGCGCCCCAAGCTGCATGATAAACGCCACCTCGCCTGCTGCGAAATCCTCGCCGATGTAGACCGAGGCGATCAGCGCCATGGATACCAGTACGTCCGCCTTGATGTCGAAAGAAGTGATCAGCCCGATGGCCGCCTCCAGCAAAATGGGCACGCCGCACAGGATGATCGCGATCCACGCAGCATCAAACGGCAGCGGCACCGCGTCCAATATGCTGACCAAAAGCGCTCCTCCGGAAATGATCAGCAAAACAATGTCCTTTTTGATGCCGCCGACTTCCAGAAGTTTCTCCAGTCTCTCCATCCACTTACTCATAGACGCCTCCCATTATACCCAATGGGGTATTGGTATTATATACCATAGGGGGTATAGGTTTGTCAAGCAGCTCAAAAATCCCCGGCCGCAGACGCAGCCGGGGATCCCGATCAGCCCATATTGGAAAAGCGTTCCACTGCCTTGGTAAAGCTCTC
>CABQCB010000342.1 GCA_902462475.1 uncultured Oscillibacter sp.
GCTGCTTATATTGAGGAACTGAGAAAGGTAGTAGGATGAATCTCGCAGAGGAAATCCGCAGGACACAAGTGTCACAGGGAGAGCTGATGATCTGCTGGCTGGGGCAGGCGGGCTATCTTTTAAAAGATGGACACGGCTGCACATTGGCTGTGGATCCTTACCTGACGAACTGCGGTGAACGGATCCGCGGCTTCAAGCGGCTCTCGCCGATGCTGCTGCCGGCGGAGGATTTTGCGCCTGATTACTATGTGATTACGCACACCCACTTCGATCATCTGGACTACGACGCCATCCCCGTAGTGAAAGAGCGGTCGCCGAAGACACAGTTTTTTGGCCCCACCAGCTGCCTGGATGTGCTGGCAGAAATGGGAGTGGAGAAGAGCCGCTGCCACCGATTGGATCGGGGGATGCGCTATGGGGACCGGCGGGTGCTGGTGGAGGCGGCCACCGCTGACCACGGCACCATGGCGCCGGACGCCATCGGGGTTTTGCTGGAGATGGGTGGGCACCGGCTCTATTTCTCCGGAGATACAGCCTTCCATGAGGAGCTGTTCTGCGGGGTGGCGAAATTCCAGCCGGAGATTGTGTTCATGTCCGTCAACGGGAAGTTCGGCAACATGAATGCGGAGGAGGGCGCCAGAGCGGCGGAGCTGACGGGCGCCCGGTATGCGGTGCCGTGTCACTGCTGGACCTTTGCGGAACACGGGGGAGATCCCGGCTTGTTCTGTGAATGCCTGCGGGGCGGGCGCTGCGTTCCGGTCTGCTTCCGGCAGGGAGAAGCCCAGACATTGGACTGCAAAAGACTATTTCAGCAAATGGAGGAATCGGCTTAATGAAAGCAATTCGTTTTATGGAGCCGGAGGTCATCGAGTATTCTGCGGTGGCAACGCCCGAGCCGAAGGACAATGAGGTGCTGGCGCAGATCGCGTACGCAGGCTTCTGCGCCACGGATATCGAGCTGCTGACCGGCGACATGATCCACATCAAAAACGGCTTTACCAAGTATCCCATCATTCCGGGGCATGAGTGGAGCGGTACCATCGTGGCTGTGGGCAGGGACGTTCGGGACCTCAAGGTCGGCGACCGCATCACCTCCGACGTGAGCCTGGGGTGCGGTGAGTGCGACGAGTGCCGGAAGGGTCACTACAACCTGTGCCCCAACCGGGAGGTGGTCGGCTCCTACCGGAACCGGCAGGGCGTCTTTGCCGAGTATGTGGCGGTGCCCCAGCGGCATGTGTACAAGATCCCTGAGAACGTGTCCATGGAGGAGGCGGCCCTGGCAGAGCCGGCGGCCACCGCCATGTACGCGGTGAGCAAGGCCAAGATTCCCGCCGGGGCGGAGGTGCTGGTGATCGGCGACGGCCCCATCGGACAGCTGGCGGCACAGCTTGCGAACATCGCCGGTGCCAGCAAGGTCATCATGGCCGGCAGCTGGGATGAGAAGCTGGCCATCGCCCGCTCCTGCGGCATTCAGGAGACCATCAACTACCACAAGGAGGATGTGGTCCAACGGGCGCAGGAGCTGACGGAGGGCGGTCCGGAGATCGTGATCGAGACCTCCGGCAGCAACGCTGCGCTGGATATGGCCGTGCGGGCGCTCAAGCCCACGGGCCGGATCGTGGCGGTGAGCTGGTACAGCGGCCCCTCTGTCGCTGTGGCGATGAATACCGTCATCGTGAAAGACGCAAGATC
>CABQCB010000343.1 GCA_902462475.1 uncultured Oscillibacter sp.
GAGATCCGGGAGCTGGCCCGCAAGGCCGGGGCCGAGATCCTGACGGAGGACTATCGCGAGGTGCTTCGCGACCCCAAGATCGACGCCGTTTTGGTCTGCTCTCCCACGGATACCCACGCCGCCATCTCTCTGGAGGCGCTGGCGGCCGGCAAGCATGTTTTCTGTGAAAAACCCGTGGATCTTTCGCTTGTTAAAATCCAAACTGTCATTGACGCGGCAAGCCGCTCGGGGTTAAAATATCAGGTGGGATTCAACCGCCGTTTTGACCACAATTTCCAGGCCCTTCACCGGGCCGTGCAGGACGGGAAGATCGGCTCGGTGCAGATGGTCAAGATCTGCTCCCGGGACTCGGAGCCTCCCTCCCCCAAATTCGTGCGTTCCTCCGGCGGATTGTTTCTGGATATGACAGTCCACGATCTGGACATGGTCCGCTTCCTCTCGGGCTGCGAGGTGGAGGAGGTCTATGCCGCCGGATCGGTGCTCGTCGACCCGGCCATCGGCCGCGAGGGAGATGTGGACACCGCTGCTGCGGTGCTGCGTCTTCGCGGCGGCGCTCTGGCCGTGATCGACAACTCCCGCCGGGCGGTCTACGGGTATGACCAGCGGGCGGAGGTGTTCGGCTCCCTGGGCTGCGTGTCCATCGAAAACGACATCCCTTCCACCGCCGTGCTGGCCACAGCGGACGGCCTGTGCCGTCAGAGGCCTGCCTGGTTTTTCCTGGAACGGTATCTGCCCGCCTTCCAGGAGGAGATCCGGCAGTTTGTCTGCGCTGTGGAGCACGATTCCCCCGTCCCTGTCAGCGGGGAGGACGCCCTGCGGGCCACCGTGCTGGCCATCGCCTGCACCCGGTCGGCTCAGGAGCGCCGTCCCGTCCGTCTGGAGGAAGTTTCCCTTTGACCCGTGCATCCGGGCGCCGCGCAGCCAACGGCCGCGCCGCCCAATCAAAAAAGGAAAGGAAGAAACACCCGATGAATGAGAAAAACTGCAAGGTTCTGGCAGCTCAGATTCGTCTGGAGACTCTGAAGGTCATCCACTCCCGTGGGTTCGGCCATGTGGGCGGCTCCATGGATCTGGCTGATCTGATGGCCGTCCTTTATGGCGAGGTCATGAAATTTGATCCCAAGAACCCCCGCTGGGAAGACCGTGACTGGATGGTGCTGTCCAAGGGCCACGCCGGCCCCGTGGCCTATGCCACCTACGGCATCATGGGTTACTATCCCATGGAGGAGGCCTATACGCTCAACCACCCCCACACCAAGTTCCCCAGCCATACCGACCGCAAGCTGACCCCCGGCGTGGATCTGACCACCGGCTCTCTGGGCCAGGGCGTGTCCACCGCTGTGGGCGCCGCTCTTGGCAACAAGATCGACGGCCGCACCAATCACGTCTTCTGCGTGGTGGGCGACGGCGAGGCCGACGAGGGCCAGGTTTGGGAGGGCTTCCACTTTGCCTATGCCCACAAGCTGGACAACATCATCTTCTTCATCGATAAGAACGGCTACCAGCTGGACGGTCCCACCGACGCCATCCTGGCCCACGGTGACCTGGCCAAGAAGGCCGAGGCCTTCGGCCTGTACACCCAGGAGATCGACGGCCACGATGTGACCGCCATCTACAACGCCATCCAGAATGCCTACGCCAAGAAGGGCGTGCCCAGCTGCATCGTGCTGGACACCTGCAAGGGCAAGG
>CABQCB010000344.1 GCA_902462475.1 uncultured Oscillibacter sp.
CCCAGCTGAGCTATAGGCCCAAATATTCAAATTGTCACAAAACATGCCGCCACTGCTCAACGGCAAAAAACATTATACCATAAATTCCAGGATTGTAAAGACTGATTTTTTCGCAAAAACAAAAATTTTCAGTTGCCAATTAGAGAATGATATAGTAAAATAGACAGGCTATCAGATAGTCCTCCGCAAGCAGCTGCGGAGCCGGTCTCGCGCAATGGATGCCCGTGAACCATGTCAGGCGGGGAACCGAGCAGCATTAAGCGGGATGTTCCATGTGCCGCGAGGGTGCCGGTTCCGCAGCTGCATACGGAGGACTTTATTTTTTGAGACGGGAGGTGCTGCATGTATCAGGCTTTGTATCGGAAGTGGCGTCCAAAGACGTTTTCCGATGTGATCGGTCAGTCCCACATTACCCAGACCCTGCAAAAGCAGGTGGCTGAGGGGCGCACCTCCCATGCGTATCTGTTCACAGGCACCCGGGGCACCGGCAAAACCACCTGCGCCAAGATCCTGGCCAAGGCAGTCAACTGCGAGCACCCCGTGGACGGGGATCCGTGCAACTGCTGCGCCAGCTGTCTGGGCATCGAAAACGGCAGCTTCCTGGACGTGCTGGAGCTGGACGCCGCGTCCAACAACGGCGTCGATCAGGTGCGCGCGCTGCGGGATGAGGCCATCTACTCTCCTGCCAATGTGAAAAAGCGGGTCTACATCGTCGATGAGGTCCACATGCTCTCCACGGCCGCGTTCAACGCGCTTTTGAAGATCCTGGAGGAGCCCCCGGCCCATCTGATGTTCATTCTGGCCACCACGGAGCTGCACAAGGTGCCCGCCACCATCCTCTCCCGGTGCCAGCGGTTTTCCTTCAAGCGCATCACCCCCCAGGACATTGCGGCGCGGCTTTCCTATGTGGCGTCCCAGGAGGGCATCGATCTGACAGCTGACGGCGCGGAGCTGCTCAGCCGTCTGGCCGACGGCGCCCTGCGGGATGGCCTGTCCCTTCTGGACCAATGCGCCGCCGCCGGCGGTCGGGTGGACAGTGCCGCCGTACTGGAGGTGCTGGGACTGGCCGGCAATTTGCAGACGGCCCAGCTGATGGAGTGTGTGCTGCGGCGGGACGCCCAGGGGGCCCTGCTGCTTTTGAACCAGCTCTATGCCGGGGGCAAGGACGTGGGGGCCATCCTCTCGGAGCTTTCCATCCTGGTGCGGGACCTGCTGCTGCGGCGGACGGCCCCCGAGGGCGGCGCTGCGCTGCTCTCCGGCGGATTCGACTCTGCCACGCTGGACCGGCTGGGGAAAAACGTGCCCGCCGAGCGGCTCATCTATCTGGCCTCCACCGTGCAGAAGGCGGCGGCGGACCTCTATTACAGCGCAAACCGGCGCACGGACGCGGAGCTTTGTCTGCTGCGGCTGTGTGATGAATCCCTCTGCGGCGACCTGACGGCACTGGAGGCCCGGGTACTGCGTTTGGAGGAGGCGGTGCAGCGGGGGAAGGTCCTGCGCTCCGCCGGCAGTCAGACGCAGCCGGCGCCCCAGCAGTCCCAGCCCCGGAAGGAGATGCAAAAGCCGGCTGAAAAGCCGGTTCCCGCGGAGGAGGAACGGCCTCCCCTGCCGGAGGAGCCGCCGCTTCCCGAGGAGCCCGGTGTCCGGGTGTTCGATATTCCGGAAGAGGCGGCGCCGCAGCCCCGG
>CABQCB010000345.1 GCA_902462475.1 uncultured Oscillibacter sp.
AGCTGGCCATCAGCTCCACCAAGTCCATGACCGGCCACATGCTGGGCGCCGCCGGCGCTGTGGAGGCCATTTTCACCGCCATGACGCTCAAGGACGGCTACCTGCCCGCCACCATCCACTACTCCGTCCCCGACCCCGAGTGCGACCTGGACGTGGTTCCCAACGTGGGCCGCAGCGCCGACGTGCGCTATGCCCTGTCCAACTCTCTGGGCTTTGGCGGCCACAACGGCAGCGTGCTTTTGAAGAAGTGGGAGGCGTAAGCATGGGACTCAAGCTCAACTCCAATGAGATCGCCCAGATCCTCCCCCACCGCTATCCCTTTGCCCTGGTGGACCGGATCATCGACGGTGAGCCGGGCCAGTGGGCCAAGGGCATCAAGTGCGTCAGCGTGGGCGAGCCGGTCTTTTGCGGCCACTTCCCCCAGGAGCACGTCATGCCCGGCGTGCTGCTGATCGAGGCCATGGCCCAGGTGGGTGCGGTGGCCATCCTCTCCCTGCCCGAGTACCAGGGCAAGACCGCCTACTTCGGCGGCATCAAGAACGCCCGCTTCAAGTCCAAGGTCACCCCCGGCGACGTGGTGGAGCTGGAATGCGTCCTCACCAAGCGGCGTGGCCCCGTGGGTGTGGGCGAGGCCAAGGCCACGGTGGACGGCAAGGTGGTCGCCACCGCGGAGCTGACCTTCGCCATCGGCGTAAACTGACGGTTGCGGTTTTCCCGCAGGATTGCTATACTGTGGAAAAAGGAAAAATTTGCGGGAAAGTGAGCGCATATGCTATGCTGGAACAGGCTTTCTTTAACGTGTATACAAAATTCAAACTCCACTTTTATCAGGAGATCTTCCGCCGCTTCCAGGACCGTGAGGCAAGCCTGACCACCGTGGAGACCTTCTGCATGGAGACCATCCAGGCACTGGGCACCCCGACGGTCAACGAATTTGCCACCTTCATGCGGATCTCCCCGCCCAATGCCGCCTATAAGGTCAACAGTCTGGTGAAAAAGGGCTACATCCGCAAGGTGCAGTCCCACGAGGACAAGCGGGAATATCACCTGGAGGTCACGCAGAAGTATATCGATTACTACAACATCTCCACCTCCTATATGGTGGAGGTCATGCACCGCATCGCCGATCGCTTTACGCCGGAGGAGTGCGCCAAGCTGGAGGAGATGCTTACCGTTGTCAGCCGGGAGCTGATGCCGGAGGTGGATATCCCCGAGGCACGGATCCCGGGCAACTGACGCCATATCCATATTCACTGCAAAAAGAGGCCGCAGGCGTTGCCTGCGGCCTCTTTTTTTATGCACTGTTCAGGAAAACAATCCCTCGGGAATGGGGATGTCCTCTTTGGGCACCCTCTCCCAGTCGAACTCCGCCAGCAGCTCCCCGGCGGACGCCGCTGCGGCGGAGGGGTGGAACCCGCCCAGGTAGGCGAGCATGCCCAGGATCTCCCCCGGGCCCAGCCGGTCCATAAGCGTCTCCAGACCGGCGTCGGCATCCCGCTTGCTGAGGCGGCGCCCATCGTGGCTCAGCAGCAGCGGAAAGTGGCAGAACCGTGGCGCAGGCAGCTCCAGCAGCCGGTAGAGCAGCAGCTGCCGGGGGGTGGAGTCCAACAGATCCGACCCCCGCACCACCTCCGTCACCCCCATGGCCGCGTCATCCACCACCACCGCCAGCTGATAG
>CABQCB010000346.1 GCA_902462475.1 uncultured Oscillibacter sp.
ACATCGCCCGGAAAAACGAGGGCAGGACCGTAGCGGTCTTTGCCCACGGCTATGCCATCCGGCTGCTGCTGGCGTCTCTCCAGGGCTACACGCTGGAGCAGCTGGCCGCCACGCCGGTGGGGGACAACACGGCCGTGTCCAAGCTGGAAGAGCGGGACGGAAAGCTGGAGGTGGTGTTCCGGGACGACAACAGCCACCTGCGCACGCCGGAATACCTGGCGGGGGAGACGAAGGGCAAACGGGCCAACGGCCTGGAGCCGGGGCTGCGCTTTCTGCCCCTGTGCCCGGCAGAGCAGGCGGCGTTTTTGGACCGTTGCGTCCGGGAGACCGGCGTGACGGTGCAGCCGGACGGGCAGGTCCTGGTGGGATATCTGGGCGAGGAGCCGGTGGGCCTTTTGCAGATGGGCGCCGGCCAGGGAGAGATCGCCCTGGCGTACATTCAGCCGGAGTACCGGGGCAGAGGCTTTGGCGTGCAGCTTCTGGGCCAGGCGGTGCGCCTGACCCGGGAGACCGGGGGCCAGACGGTGCTGGTGCGTCCGGGAGATTCGGCGGCCTTTTGGAGCCGGTATGGCTTCCGCCCCGGAGCCCGGGCGGAGACCCTGGAAAAGAACATCGGCTTTGACCCGGCCTATCTGGCCCTTCCGCCGGCAGAGGTGTGAGCATCTGGGGCCCTATGGCGACATATAAAAAGAGGAGCCGTGTTTACGGCTCCTCTTTTTCGCTTTTCGGATCGTACAACGCCCGGACCACCTGGGCGGTGAGGCGGGCGGTCATGCCCCAGACCGCGTGGCCCTGCCAGTACCAGACGGGAACGTCCACCCGGCCCCGGGCCCAGGCGTAGTCCCGGGGGATGCCCACGGCCTCATAGGGGAAGTCCTCCGGCACCCGGGGCAGCAGGTCATAGTGCCACGGCTGCGGGGGCGTATGGTGGAAAAAGGACAGTGGGGCGGTGAATACGGTCTCCACCTCGGCCGGGGAGGGGCGCATGGCGTCAAAGCCTTGGGCGGAGACCAGGCCCAGCACCGGCCGCAGCAAAAAGCCCGCCTGATTGCAGATAAAGTCCGGCGTGCCCAGCAGGGTGATCTCCCGGGCGGGGATGGCCAGTTCTTCTTCCGTCTCCCGCAGGGCGCATTCCTCGGGAGATTCCCCTATCTCCATGCGGCCGCCGGGGAAGCACACCTCGCCGCCCTGGCTGAGGGAGCGGGCGCGCACTTCATAGAGAAAATGTAAGCCGTCCTCCCGCTCCACCAGGGGGCACAGCACGGCGTAGCGGTGCCGTTCTCCCAAAAGGGTGGGGGTATGGCCGCCGAAGCGGCGGCGCAGCGTCTCCAGCTCTCCTCTCATAGCAGCATGGAAAGGGCACGGCGGCGGTTTTCGATGTTTACCACCGGTACGCTGGGGGCATACTCTCCATCCAGGGACCAGGGCAGCTCTTCCTCGGTTTCCAGCTGCAAAGAGGACACGTGGCGGAACACCAGACCGGAGCTTTCATACTGCTGGTTCATGAGGGCAATGAGCAGATTCTGCAGCTCCAGGGGATTTTTGGGGTTGGGGATCAGCAGCATCTCGAACTTGCCGTCGTCCAGCACCACCCGCTCGGGACTGAGCTTCATGAGCCCGCCGATGGAGGTGGAGTTGCACACGGCGCCGAACAGGTAGTCCCCGTCCA
>CABQCB010000347.1 GCA_902462475.1 uncultured Oscillibacter sp.
CTCAGCGGCCTCGGAAACGGCTTTGATCCCTCTCTTGCCGGGGAGCACCCGGTACTGGCCGGCGGCGGCATCGGCATCGCCCCCCTGTACGGCCTTGCTCAGCGGATGATCGCCGCCGGGCAGAAGCCTACCGTGACGCTGGGCTATCGCAGCAGCAAGGACGCGTTCTACATTGAGGAATTCGCCGCTCTGGGCTGCCGCCTGCTCATCGCCACCGAGGACGGCTCCCTGGGCACCCGGGGCTTTGTCACCGACTGCATCCGGAGCGTCCCCGAGTGCGACTACGTGCTCACCTGCGGCCCGCTGCCCATGCTCAAGGCGGTCCACAGCCTTCCCCAGCTCAAAGACGGCCAGTTCAGCTTCGAGGCCCGCATGGGCTGCGGCTTCGGCGCCTGCATGGGCTGCACCGTCCCCACCAAGGACGGCTACAAGCGGGTGTGCAAGGACGGCCCCATCCTGTATAAGGAGGAGATCGTATGGTAAACTTAGGCGTGAATCTGGCGGGCGTTGCCCTGAAAAACCCCATCATCCCCGCCTCCGGCACCTTCGGCTACGGTCGGGAGTACGCGGAGCTCTATGATTTAAATGTACTGGGCAGCTTTTCCTGGAAGGGCACCACCGGTGAGGCCCGGCTGGGCAACCCCCAGCCCCGCATCGCGGAGATGGCCTCCGGCATGCTCAACGCCGTGGGCCTCCAGAACCCCGGCATCGATGCAGTCATTGCCCACGAGGTGCCTAACATCGCCAAGATCTTCCAGGGCCCCGTCATCGCCAATATTGGCGGCTTCACCCTGGACGAGTACGCGGAAAACTGCCGCAAGCTGGAAAATGTGGACCAGGTGGCCATTCTGGAGGTGAACATCTCCTGCCCCAACGTCCACGCCGGCGGCAAGAACTTCGGCTGCGACCCCAAGGCCGCTGCGGAAGTGACCCGTGCTGTAAAGGCCGCCACCACGAAGCCGGTCTTTATGAAGCTGACCCCCAACGTCACCGACATCGCCGAGATCGCCCGGGCCTGCGAGGACGCCGGCGCCGACGGCGTGTGCCTCATCAATACCCTGCTGGGCATGCGCATCGACCTGCGCACCCGCCGCCCCATCATCGCCAACCGCACCGGCGGCGTCTCCGGCCCCGCCGTGTTCCCCGTGGCGCTGCGGATGGTGTGGGACGTGTACGAGGCGGTGAAGATCCCCATCATCGGCTGCGGCGGCGTCTCCTCTGCCGAGGACGCCGCGGAGATGATGCTGGCAGGCGCCACCGCCGTGGAGGTGGGCGCCGCCAACCTGGTGGACCCCTATGCCTGCAAGACCATCATCGAACAGCTGCCGGACGTGTGCCGGAAGCTGGGCGTGGACAATATTTCTGAACTGACTGGAGGAGCACATCATGGCTAAAGACGTAATCATCGCGCTGGACTTCCCCACCAAGGAGGAGACGCTGCATTTTCTCGACCAGTTCCCCGCCGGGGAGAAGCCCTTTGTGAAGATCGGCATGGAGCTTTTCTATGCCGAGGGTCCCGACGTGGTGCGTGAGATCAAGGCCCGGGGCCACAAGATCTTCCTGGACCTGAAGCTCCACGACATTCCCAACACCGTCAAGCGCGCCATGAGCGTGCTCTCCCGCCTGGACGT
>CABQCB010000348.1 GCA_902462475.1 uncultured Oscillibacter sp.
GCATTTCTTCTTTGAATTGCGGCGAGGAGGACTTCGCCGTAGACTGTATGCGGGCCAATCTCCGCTATGGAAAAAACCAGCAGAGGGAGGACGTGAAAAGCCATCACTACATCCTGTCCTTTGACCCCAGGGACGGCCCCGACCACGGCCTGACAATGGACAAGGCCCAGGCGCTGGGGGAGCGGTTCTGTGCCGAGCAGTTCCCCGGACACCAGGCCCTGGTCTGCACCCACCCGGACGGTCACAACCACAGCGGCAACATCCATGTGCATATCGTTATCAACTCCCTGCGGGTGGCCGAGGTGGAGCGCAAACCGTACATGGACAGAGCCAGCGACACCCAGGCCGGAGCCAAGCACCGCTGCACCGCCGCAGCCATGCGCCACTTCCGGGCCGAGGTCATGGAGCTGTGCCAGGGGGCGGGGCTGTACCAAATCGACTTGCTGGGCGGGAGCAAAAACCGTGTCACCGAACGGGAGTATTGGGCGCAGAAGAAAGGGCAGCTTGCTCTGGACACCGAAGCCGCCGCCCAGGGTAAGCCGCCCACCAAGTTTGAAACGGACAAGGAGAAGCTGCGCCGGGAGATCCGGGCCGTCCTCAACCTGGCCGTCAGCTTCGAGGACTTTGCCCAGCGGCTGTTACAGCGGGGCATCACCGTCAAGGAGAGCCGGGGCCGGTTGTCCTACCTCACCCCCGACCGGGCCAAGCCCATCACCGCCCGGAAGCTGGGGGACGATTTTGACCGCGCCGCCGTCGGTGCCGCTCTGGAACGCCTGGGAGCCAAGCCCAGCATCCGGGAGCAGCTTCGCCAGCCCCAGGGCGTCCAGCGCATGGTGGACATTGAGGCCAAGAAAGCCGAGGGCAAGGGCATCGGCTACCAGCAATGGGCGTCCGTGTTCAACCTGAAGCAGATAGCAAACTCGGTCAACGTCTATACCGAGTATGGCTTTTCCTCGCCGGAGGAGTTGGACGCCGCCGTGTCCGCCGCCTTTGCCGCTGTGCGTGACAGCGCCGCCAGCTTGAAGCCGAAGGAATTGGCCTTGAAAGAAAAAAAGGAGCTGCGGCGGCAGATCATCATCTACCGGAACACCAAAGCAGTCCGGGATGGCCTCGCCGCACAGAAAACGCCCAAGGCCCGCGCCGCCTACCGGCAGGAGCATGAAGGTGATCTTCTCCTCTCCGAGGCCACCATTCGTTTCTTCAAGGCCAACGGCATCACCAAGCTGCCCACCGTCAAGGAGCTGACGGCGGAGATCGAGGCCCTGATGTCCGAGAAGAACGCCGGGTACAATGAGTATCAGGAGCGTAAGCGGGAGGCGGACGAGCTGCTGACCGTCAAGCGGAACATCGACCAGGTGCTTCACGGTGCGCCCAGCCAGCGGAGGGACGAGCATGACCGATAACGCCGTCCGGCTGACCTATCCGCAGTACCGGGCCGTCCGGCGATTGGTGCATGACTGCTGCAACTATGACGGCGGGAACTGCCTTCTGCTGGACGATGGGGAGGAATGTGTCTGCCCGCAGAGCATTTCCTACTCGCTGATCTGCCGCTGGTTTCGGGCGGCGGTGCTGCCCCTGGACGAAAGCCTGTGCGCCGCCCTGCTCCACCGCCGGGAAAGAAAAAAGTGC
>CABQCB010000349.1 GCA_902462475.1 uncultured Oscillibacter sp.
TCGCCACGGTCATGGGCCGCTACTACGCCATGGACCGGGACAAGCGCTGGGACCGGGTGCAGAAGGCCTATGACGCCATCGCCTGCGGCGAGGGAGCCTTCGAGCCTGACGCCGCCGGGGCTGTGCAGAAGTCCTATGACGCCGGGGTGACCGACGAGTTTGTGGTCCCCGTGGTATGCGCCAAAAACGCCCAGATCCGGGACAACGACTCTATTATTTTCTTCAACTTCCGCCCCGACCGCGCCCGGGAGATCGCCCGCTGCTTCGTGGATGAGGACTTCACGGACATCCAGCGCCGGACCGGGTTCCTCTCTGTGGACTTCGTGTGTACCACGGAGTATGACGCCACCCTCCCCAATGTCACGGTGGCCTATCCCCACCAGAAGCTGGTCAATACCTTCGGAGAGTATATTAGCAAGCTGGGCTTGACTCAGCTGCGCATTGCCGAGACCGAGAAATACGCCCACGTCACCTTCTTCTTCAACGGCGGCGTGGAGGAGGTGTTCCCCGGCGAGGACCGCTGCCTGATCCCCTCCCCCAAGGTGGCCACCTATGACTTGCAGCCGGAGATGTCCGCCTATCAGGTCACCGAGGAGGCCGTGAAGCGGATCGAGAGCGGCGCCTATGACGTGATCATCCTGAACTTCGCCAACTGCGACATGGTGGGCCACACCGGCGTCTATGAGGCCGCCTGCAAGGCTGTGTCCACTGTGGACGAGTGTGTCAACCGCGTGGTGGAGGCCACCTCCAAAATGGGCGGCGTCTCCCTCATCACCGCCGACCACGGCAACGCTGAACGGATGTCTGACGCCAACGGAGAGCCCTTTACCGCCCACACCACCAATCTGGTCCCCTTCTATATCGTGGGCGCCAGCGTTCAGCTGCGGGATGGCCGTCTGGCCGATATTGCGCCCACCATGTTGGATCTCATGGGCCTGGAAAAGCCCAGCGAGATGGATGGTGAGACCCTGATTGTAAACTGATTGCGTATCCGGGCGGTCTCAAGCCGCTCCTACGAATATATTGCATTCCCCTTTGGCCGCAGAGGCAGTTTCCGCCGCTGCGCCGCACAAACGAAAGGAGTTTGAACCACCATGAAGCAGATGATCGAAATTGTTGACGTCCTGGGCCGTGAGATCCTGGACAGCCGCGGCAACCCCACCGTTGAGGTCGAGGTGTACCTGGAGGACGGCACCATGGGCCGTGCCGCCGTTCCCTCCGGCGCTTCCACCGGCATCTATGAGGCCTGTGAGCTCCGCGACGGCGACAAGAGCCGCTATCTGGGCAAGGGCGTTGAGAACGCCGTGAAGAACGTGAACACCGAGATCGCTGAGTGCCTGATCGGCATGAACGTCCTGGATCAGGTGTCCATCGACAAGGCCATGATCGAGCTGGACGGCACCCCCAACAAGAGCCGTCTGGGCGCTAACGCCATTCTGGGCGCCTCCCTGGCCTGTGCCAAGGCTGCCGCCGAGTCCCTGGGCGTGGCTCTGTACAACTATATCGGCGGCGTCAATGCCAAGCAGCTGCCCGTCCCCATGATGAACATCCTGAACGGCGGCGCTCACGCCACCAACAACGTGGAGATCCAGGAGTTCATGATTATGC
>CABQCB010000350.1 GCA_902462475.1 uncultured Oscillibacter sp.
GCACTCCGTCAGTACCCGGGCAATGGCCTCCAGCGCCGCATTTTTCTGAGCGGTGCCGGCGGTGGCAAGGGTGCGGGCGGCCGCCTTGGCCGCGGCGCCCTGGGATTGCAGTGTGGTCATGATCGTGCCTCCTTATCTCGCGGCCAAAAACCGCGTGCCGATGTCCGCACCTTCCACGATGCCGTAGAGGTCCTCCGTGCGCTTGCCGTTGGTGATGACCATGTCGCACCCGGCGCCCATGGCGATGCTGGCGGCGGAGAGCTTGGTGGCCATACCGCCGGTGCCCCGCCAGGAGCCGGCGCCGCCGGCCATCTCCAGGATCTGGGGCGTCAGCTCACGCACCTGGTGGATGAGATGTGCGTCCGGGTGGGAGCGGGGATCGGCGTCGTAGAGCCCATCGATGTCGCTGAGCAGCACCAGCAGGTCCGCCTGGCAGAGCTTTGCCACGATGGCGGAGAGGGTGTCGTTATCGCCCAGGACCTTGTGGTGCCCGGTCTCGATCTCTGCCGAGGACACAGAGTCGTTTTCGTTGACGATGGGGATGGTGCCCGTCTCCAGCAGGGCCGAGAACGTGCCGGACAGGTGCTCTGCCCGGTCGGGATCGTCCACGTCGTCGCCGGTGAGCAGGATCTGGGCCACCGTGCGGTTGTACTCGGAGAAGAGCTTGTCGTAAATGTGCATCATGCGGCACTGGCCCACGGCGGCGGCCGCCTGCTTCATCCGCAGTTCACGGGGGCGCTCCGCAAGGCCCAGCTTGGCCGTGCCCACGGCGATGGCGCCGGAGGTCACCAGAATGACCTCATTGCCGGCTCCCTGGAGATCCGCCAGGGTCCGGACCAGCCGCTCCATGCTCCGCAGGTCCAGTGCCCCGGAGTCGTGGGTGAGGGTGGAAGTGCCCACCTTCACCACGATGCGCTGCTTGCTTTTTTTCACGCGCAGGAACCTCCCTCTCCGGCAAAAAACCGGAAATTTTATCTATGGATGCAATATAGCATATCCCCGGAAAAAAGGGAAGTCCGGCGCGTACTTTTCAGAAAAATGCAGATGCTAGGCAGGAAAGGGAGGGATCTGCATGGATGAACACACCAAACCGGTTCAGCCGGGAGAAGAGAAGGAAAATGAGACGGGGGACATCGTGGATTTCGGCTCCGCCATGACCCGCACGCCCCACGGCAACGTCTACTGCATGACCATCATCGGCCAGATCGAGGGCCACAGCGCCGCCGCCTCCGGCGCCAAGACCACCAAATACGAGCACGTGCTGCCGCTGCTTGCCAAGCTGGAGGAGTCGGCGGAGGTGGACGGCGTGCTGTTTTTGCTCAACACTGTGGGCGGAGACGTGGAGGCGGGCCTTGCCATTGCCGAGCTCATCGCCGGCATGACCAAGCCCACGGTCTCCATCGTCCTGGGCGGCAGCCACTCCATTGGCGTGCCGCTGGCGGTGGCGGCCCGGCGCAGCTTTGCCGTGCCCTCCGCCGCCATGACCGTCCACCCGGTGCGCATGAGCGGCATGGTCATCGCCGCGCCCCAGACATACAATTACTTCCAGCGGCTCCAGGATCGGATCGTGGACTTCGTCTCCCGCCACAGCCGGATCAGCAGA
>CABQCB010000351.1 GCA_902462475.1 uncultured Oscillibacter sp.
AAAAGTGCTCCGCGGCGCACCGGGCCACCAGCTGCCCCAGCGGCTCCGCCCCACCGGGCGCATAGTGAAATTTCAGATGCAGCAGCGCCCGGCGTACCGATTCCTCATACCACAGCGGCGCGGCACAGCAGCTCTGCCCCACCTTCCGCCGGCAGAGGTGCTCCTCGATCCACGGCAGGGTCTTTTGGCATTGGGTACAGACGCCCGCTTCCTCCAGCACACGGCCGCAAAAGGGGCACTTGGGCGGAAACAGCAGGTCCAACAGCCGCGCACACCACGTCCGCTTCATTTTTTCCTCCTGGGATATGGGGCCGTCTCATCGGTGAGCCCCACCAGGTAGTCCACACTGACGCCGTAAAACTCCGCCAATTGGACAGCCAGATGCAGCGGTATCTCCCGCTCGCCCCGTTCGTATTTGGAATAGAGGGACTGGTCGCACAGCAAAAGCGCCGCGATCTCCCGCTGCTTCAAGTCTCTGTCCTCCCGTAAGTCCCGGATTCTTAGAATCATATACATCACCGAAATGATTCTATCCAGAGGACATATTGTACTATCCGTTTTAGGACTATTTGTCCAAATATATGGGTTATCCTTTTACCATTACTGTTTCTGACGGGCTGCAAGCAAAAAAAGAGACTCCGAAGAGTCTCTTTTTTCACGTTTTTTCTCCGTCGGCGCTGTGGGCCAGACGCCACCGCAATCCGGAGTAGCGGCGCTGCTGGCGGTCATTTTCCGCCATGGCCCGGATGGCCGCGTCGTCCCCCACCACGATCATCAACTCTCTTGCCCGGGTGAGGGCCGTATACAGCACCCCCCGCACCATCAGCGACGGGGCCGACGGCAGCGCGCACAGCACCACGCAGCGGTACTCGCTGCCCTGTGCCTTGTGGACGGTCTGGGCATAGGCCAGGTCCAGCTCGCTGAGCTGCTCGGCGCCGTAAAGGGCCACCCGGCCATCGAAGTCCACGGTCAAAAACTCGCCGGAGGGGTCGATATCCACGATCTTGCCCACGTCCCCGTTGAACATGCCGGTGCCCACGGTGCCGTCCGCCTTCTCCCAGACCACATTGTAGTCGTTGCGGGTCTGCATGATCCGGTCCCCCTGGCGGAACAGCCGCTCGCCCCACTGGATCTCCCGCCGGTCGGGGCTGGGGGGATTGAGGGAGAGCTGGAGGCTGCGGTTGAGGCGGATGGTGCCCGCGGGGCCCTTGCGGGTGGGAGAGAGTACCTGGATCTGGTCAGCGGGGACGCCCATCTTCTCCGGCAGGCGGTGCTCCACCAGCTCCACCACCGTGCGCACGGCCCGGTCCGCCTCCCGGCGGCACAGGAAGAAAAAGTCCCCCTGGTCGTTACTCAGCCGGGGCGGCTGGCCCAGATTCACCGCGTGGGCGTTGCGGATGATGGCGGACTCCGACGCCTGGCGGAACACCTCCCGCAAAAATACCGTCTCCACCCGGCCGCTGCGGATCAGGTCGGAAAACACGTTCCCGGCCCCCACGGAGGGCAGCTGGTCCGCGTCGCCCACCAATATGAGCCGGGTGCCGGGCCGCAGGGCCCGCAGCAGCGCGGAGAAAAGTCCCACGTCCACCATGCTCATCTCG
>CABQCB010000352.1 GCA_902462475.1 uncultured Oscillibacter sp.
TCCATCGTCACACTGTTTGCGGCCATGGGCGTGGTCTCGGGCATCAAAAAGCGATCCCCCTCCATGCGCCGTCCGGGCAAGCTGGGCTGAGCGGGAGAAGCATACGGAAACTGCCTCGCGGCCGGAGCCATCCGGCCGCGTTTTTCCGCCCTGCGGCGCATAATCCGGCCGCAAGCGGAAGAAACTACTGCCAACCATTTGAAAGGCAGGAGGCATGATCCAATTGACCAGTAAGATCTTCCGCCGCACCGCGGCACTGGCTGCCGCCGCAGCCGTTGGCCTGAGCGTCACCGCCGGGGCGCTGTTTGGAACCAAGAAGACGGAGCAGGCGCCGGAGGGGGCGCCTGTTGCCCAGGAACTGCAGATCTTCACATACCGGGGCATTCCCTATAAGGCCCGGTTTCTCTCCCAGGGCGGCCAGGGGGGAACGCTGACCTACGCGGTGGAGCAGGCGCCCCAGAAGGGCACTGTCACCGTGGACGGGGATCAGTTCACCTATACGCCGGATGAAGGCATCACCGGATCGGACCGCTTCACCTACACGGTTTCGGACGGCGAGGGCAACCAGTCGCTCCCGGCCACGGTGACGGTGACCATCGAAAAGCCCCGCAGCGGCGTAGCTTACGCGGATACCGCCGGATGTGACGCCGCGGCGGCTGCCCAGTATCTGGCGGAGACAGGGGTGTTTGTAGGCGCCCGAGTGGGGGACCAGTACTATTTCGAGCCGGACCGCACGGTGAACCGGAGCGAGTTTCTGGCCATGACACTGGAGACGGCGGGCCGGGAGGTGAGCCCGGTGACCATGACCGGCTTTTGCGATGACGAGGCCATCCCCACCTGGGCCAAGGCCTACGCCTCCGCTGCCGTCAGTGACGGGGTGGTCAAGGGCAGCGTGACGGATGAGGGCGTGGCACTGCGCCCCGAGGAGCCCATCACCTTCAACGAGGCCGCCGCCATGCTGGACCGGGTGCTGGCACTGGAGGACGTGGACCTTGCGGCCTGGTACCCGGGTCGGGAGGCCCAGAGCGCCTGGTGTGCCCAGGCGGTGGCCAATCTGGAGTCTGCGGCGGTGCTCTCTGTGGGGAGCTTCGGCAGCGACGCCATGGACAGTGAGCTGACCCGGGCGGACGCGGCGCAGATGCTGGCTGCCGCATCGGCGCTCATGGAAAATGAGGAGCCCGGGATTTTTGACTGGCTGGGATAAAACGGCGCAACCGCCGGGAAAGCATTGCTTTCCCGGCGGTTTTGGCGGTTGTATTTGACCCTGCTTTGTGATAAACTAAATCAGATTATATATAGTGTCTTCATAGGCACGCCGCGGCGGAAATACCACGGCGCTGCCAAAACGCGTCCCCGGCAGCGGCCGTGGCAGACGCAGACATAGGGAAAGGTGGATTTGCGGTGAAGATCGTTGTGTTGGCCGGCGGGCTGTCCTCGGAGCGGGCCGTGTCCTTGGTGACGGGGAGCGGTGTGTGCCGGGCGCTGCGCCAGCGTGGCCACCGGGCGGTGCTGGTGGACCTCTATCTGGGACTGCCGGACGCGCCTGCGGAATTGGAGGCGCTGTTTGACGCGCCGGACGGCTTGTGCCCCCAGGCCCGG
>CABQCB010000353.1 GCA_902462475.1 uncultured Oscillibacter sp.
GGGGCGGCGGGCTTTGACAACGCCGCGGTCACCTGCGTGCCCAAGGGGACGGGCAACGACTTTCTCAAGCTGTTCGGCCCCCGCTTCCGGGAGCTGTTCTACGACCTGGAGGCCCTGGCCGCCGGCCCCCAGCGTGCCTTTGACCTGATGGACTGCAACGGCAAGCTGGGCCTGGACGTGGTGTGTGCCGGCGTGGACGCCCGCATCGCCGCGGGGGTGCACCGATATAAGGACCTGCGCTTTGTCTCCGGTATCGGCGCCTATCTTCTATCCCTGGCGGAGCAGGTCATCTTCCGGGGCCTCTGCCGTCCCCTGACCATCCGTGCCGAAGGCCTGGACTGGCAGGAGCGGCAGACCGCCATCCTGTGCATCTGCAACGGCAGGCACTACGGCGGCGGCTTCATGCCCGTGCCGGACGCCATGCCGGACGACGGTGTGCTGGATGTCCTGGCCGTGGGGGAGATCAGCCGCCTCACTTTCTTCCGCCTGGTGGGCAAGTACGCCCAGGGGCTCTACCGGCAGTACCCCCAACTTATCACCGACTGGCACGGCCAGTCCCTCTCCTTTTCCTCCCCCCGGGAGATCACCGTGGTGGTGGACGGCGAGGTCATGCGCGGGACCCGCTTCACCGTCCGCCTCTCCCCCTTGAAAATCAACTTTTTCTTCCCTGCGGGTGCCGATTATTCCCCCGAATTTTAGCACTCTTTTCTCCACTTTGTGAACGGACGGTAAACTTTTACGAAATTGCCCGCAATTTTTTGAAATTGGGGGTTGATTTTTTGTTTTAAAACGTTTATTATCATACTCGTGGTTGGCACTCAGTTTTATTGAGTGCTAACATTCCGAGAGTCCTGTCGGCCACAGTGTCGGCGCACTCTCCCCAACTCGTTTAATACCAATATCATATAAGGAGGAACCTGTTATGAAACTCAAGCCCTTAGCTGACCGCGTCATTCTGAAGATGGTGGAGGCCGAGGAGACCACCAAGGGCGGCATCATCCTCACCGGCGCCGCCAAGGAGAAGCCCGAGGTGGCCGAGGTCCTGGCTGTGGGCCCCGGCGGCATGGTGGACGGCAAGGAGGTCACTATGACCGTGAAGGTGGGAGACAAGGTCATCACCAGCAAGTATTCCGGCACCCAGGTAAAGATCGACGGCGAAGAGGTGACCATCGTCCGTCAGAACGATATCCTGGCCATTGTAGAGTGAAATTCAGCGACGGCAACTAGGAATGAGAAACGTCGGATCGATGAATTGCCTGAGGCGGCAGTCGATCCCAATGGCTACGGTAAAGCCGGACCGCCGCAATTCCTAAGTTCTAACTCCTAATTTCTGATTCAAACTAAGTCTTCTCTAAATTGGAGGTAATGTGTTATGGCTAAAATCATTTGCTACGGCGAGGAAGCCCGCAAGGCTCTGGAAAAGGGCGTGGACCAGCTGGCTGACACCGTCAAGATCACTCTGGGCCCCAAGGGCCGCAACGTGGTGCTGGACAAGAAGTTCGGCGCCCCCCTCATCACCAACGACGGCGTGACCATCGCCAAGGAGATCGAGCTGGAGGACCCCTTTGAGAACATGGGCGCCCAGCTGGTGAAGGAG
>CABQCB010000354.1 GCA_902462475.1 uncultured Oscillibacter sp.
CACGGTGTGGGCTGGTGCGCCCCCCAGCAGGGCGCCTGCAAGCTGACCCTCAACGTCAAGGACGGCATCATCGAGGAGGCTCTGGTGGAGACCCTGGGCTGCTCCGGCATGACCCACTCCGCCGCCATGGCCTCTGAGATCCTGGTGGGCAAGACCCTCCTGGAGGCCCTGAACACCGACCTGGTGTGCGACGCCATCAACACCGCCATGCGGGAGCTGTTCCTGCAGATCGTCTACGGCCGTACCCAGACCGCGTTCTCTGAGGGCGGTCTGCCCATCGGCGCCTCTCTGGAGGACCTGGGCAAGGGCCTGCGCAGCCAGGTGGGCACCATGTTCGCCTCCAAGGCCAAGGGTCCCCGCTATCTGGAGATGGCCGAGGGCTACGTCACCCGCATCGCCCTGAACAAGGACGATGAGATCATCGGATACGAGTTCATCAACCTGGGCAAGATGATGGACGCCATCAAGAAGGGCACCGACGCCAATGAGGCCATGGAGGCCGCCAAGGGCCGCTACGGCCAGTTTGACGCCGCTGCCAAGTATATCGATCCCCGCCACGAATAAGAAAAGGAGGAATTGACCAATGGCTCTGTTTGAAAGCTACGAAAGAAGAATCGACAAGATCAATTCCGTCCTGTCTCAGTACGGAATTTCCAGCGTGGAAGAGTGCCGCGACATCTGCAAGGCCGCCGGCTTCGACCCCTATGAGATCGTCAAGGGCATCCAGCCCATCGCCTTTGAGAACGCCGCCTGGGCATACTGCGTGGGCGCCGCCATCGCGCTGAAGAAGAACGTGGCCACCGCCGCTGAGGCCGCCGAGGCCATCGGCGAGGGCCTGCAGGCCTTCTGCATCCCCGGCTCCGTGGCCGAGGACCGCAAGGTGGGCCTGGGCCACGGCAACCTGGGCGCCATGCTGCTGCGGGACGAGACCAAGTGCTTCGCCTTCCTGGCCGGCCACGAGTCCTTTGCTGCCGCTGAGGGCGCCATCGGCATCGTCCGCAACGCCAACAAGGCCCGTAAGGAGCCCCTGCGGGTCATCCTCAACGGCCTGGGTAAGGACGCCGCTCAGATCATCTCCCGTATCAACGGCTTCACCTATGTCCAGACTCAGTTCGACTACTACACCGGCGAGCTGAAGATCGTCCGTGAGATCCGCTACTCCGAGGGTGAGCGGGCCAATGTCCGCTGCTACGGCGCCGACGACGTCCGCGAGGGCGTGGCCATCATGCACCACGAGGGTGTGGACGTGTCCATCACCGGCAACTCCACCAACCCCACCCGCTTCCAGCATCCTGTGGCCGGCACCTACAAGAAAGAGTGCATCGAGCAGGGCAAGAAGTACTTCTCCGTGGCCTCCGGCGGCGGCACCGGCCGTACGCTGCACCCGGACAACATGGCCGCCGGCCCTGCCAGCTACGGCATGACCGACACCATGGGCCGTATGCACTCCGACGCCCAGTTTGCCGGCTCCTCTTCCGTGCCCGCGCACGTGGAGATGATGGGCTTTTTGGGCATGGGCAACAACCCCATGGTGGGCGCCACCGTGGCAGTGGCTGTTGCCGTTGCCGAGAGCCGCAAGTAAGAACGTGCT
>CABQCB010000355.1 GCA_902462475.1 uncultured Oscillibacter sp.
TCCGCGTTCTGCACCGTGGACAGCCGGTGGGCGATCATCAGCACTGTTTTGTTCCGGGTCAGCGTCTCAAAGGCCTTTTGGATCTGATGCTCATTCTCCGGGTCGGCAAAGGCGGTGGCCTCGTCCAGCACCACGATAGGGGCGTCCTTCAAAATGGCCCGGGCCAAGGCGATGCGCTGCTGCTCCCCGCCGGAAAGGTAGACGCCCCTGGCGCCCACCACCGTGTCCAGCCCCTGAGGCAGCTTTTCCAGGATGTCATCGCACTGGGCGGCATGGGCGGCGGCAAGCACCTCCTCCCGGGAGGCGTCCGGCCGGGCGGCCCGGATATTTTCCAGCAAGCTCTCCTTGAACAGCCGGGTGTCCTGGAACACAAAGGCCACTCGTTCCATGAGGGCGGCGCTGTCCAGTTCCCGCACATCCGCGCCGCCCACGGTGACTCTGCCGCTGTCCACATCCCAGAATCGGGGAATGAGGCTCGCCGCGGTGGTCTTGCCTCCGCCGGAGGGCCCCACCAGGGCGACCACCTGACCGGGCCGGACCGAAAAACTCACATCCTCCAGCGCGGGCCGGCTGGCGCCGGGGTAGGTGAAGGTCACATGGTCAAAGGCTACGGCGTCGCGGGCCGGCTTCTTTTGAGCCTTCGGCTCCTCCATGGGCTGCTGGCTCAGGATCTCATCCAGCCGGCCGATTGCCTCATCGGCCTCCATCACCGCCTCGCTCATATACATGATGCGGTTGATCATCTGGCCGCAGGCGGGGGCGAACAGGGCGTAGAAGATAAAATTCACCAGCGCCGTGCGCACATCTCCGCCGGAGGCGATCAGCAGCACCGCCGGGATCAGCAGCGCAAAGGCCCCGTTGATAAAGGTGAGGAAGCAGGTCTGGCCGGTCCGGCAGCTCATGGCGTACTGGCTGGCCAGGTTGCTGTAATCCTGAATGGCAGCGTAGAAGGCCTTGAAGGAGTAGACCGTCTGCTGGAACATCTTTACCACCGGAATGCCCCGGACATACTCCACCGCCTCGCCGCTCATGCGCTCGATCTCCTTTTGATAGCGGTGGAAGAAGCCGGCATTTTTGCCGCCCATCATCAGGCACATGGACAGCAAAGCCAGCACCATGGTGAGCAGGCACAGAAGGCCCATCCGCCAGTCAAAGAGGAACAGCACGACGATGGCAGCGATGGGTGTCACCGCCGTGGCGGCCAGGTCGGGGAGCTTGTGGGCCAGCAGGTCCTCGGTGAGCCCGGCGTTGTCGTCGATGAGCTTGCGCAGCCGCCCCGATTGATTCCCGGTAAAAAAGCCCAGGGGGAGCTTCAGCACATGGGTCATAGCAGCGCGCCGGATGTTCCGGGCGGTGCGGAAGGCCGCGATATGGGTGGACATAAGGGCGGCAAAGTACAGCAGGATACTGCCAATGGCAAACCACACCGCCATCCAGCCAAAACGACCCAGATCCCCGGCCCCGTCCAAGCTGGGCCAGGCGGCCAGTATGCTTCTGGCCACCAGCCAGACACACAGGTAGGGTGCCAGCCCCAGCACCGCCGACAGGGCGGACAGGATACAGCCCAGGATCGTCAGGTT
>CABQCB010000356.1 GCA_902462475.1 uncultured Oscillibacter sp.
GGTGTGGGCTCCGGCGTGGTCACCACCACCGGGGCGCCCGTAGCAGGCGCCGGCTCCTTCTGCTGGAAAAAGGGCAGATTGATTTTAATGCCGTTGGCAGAGTAGTCGATGTAGGGCTCGAGCCACAGCAGAGCACCCACCGCCACCGCCAGCACGACCAGCAGCAGGACAATCAGCACTTTCAAAAAGGTGCGGACGCGGCTGCGTCCGTGGTAGGAATCGTATCCGTTGCGCCTCACCGGCGTCCCCCCTCTTCGCGGCATTCACCCGGCCACGCCTGAATAGCTTGGCCGTTTTTTGCCCGTTCTATCACGGTCCGGACTGCTCTGTCCCAGCCTGAAGCAGCGCGTCGTCCAGCTTCTGGAAGGCGGCGGCGATCATGGCCCGGTCCTCCTGGCTCATACCGCTGAGCAGGGAGCTGAAATATCCGCTCACGTCAGTGGCCGCCTTGGCCCGCAGGGCGTTGTATTTCTCCGTGGCGCACACATAGATCACCCGCCGGTCCGTCTCGCTGCGCTGCCGTCTGGCCAACCCCAGCTTTTCCAGCCGGTCCACAATGCCCGACACCGTGCTGTTGGCGCTTCCGGTGCGCTCGGCCAGGGCGCTGATGGGTACCGGCCCATCCTCCCCCAGCACCGTGAGCACCAGGGCCTGGGGAAAGGTCAGGTCCAGCCGGCCGAAGTGGCTGCGGAACTGCTGGGACATGTGCTGTGTCACCCGCAGATAGGACATGAAAATATTGGGCTGTTCCATCGGTCAATGCTCCCTCCTGTTACGCGCATCCACAGAACCGCCTCAGCCCATGGCCTGGGTGGTAAGGCGCTGGAGAATCACGGCCAGTTGGGCGCGGGTAGCCACGCCGCCGGGCAGCAGTCTGCCGCCGTCCCCCTCCAGCCAGCCCATGCCCACCGCGTGGCGCATGCTCTCCACCGCCCAGACGCCGGTCATGTTGGCGTCGGAGTACAGGTTGAGGGAGCCCTCGGCCAGCGGTACGCCCCGGTATTGGTCAAAGCGGGTGAGGAAGGCCGCCAGCTCCTGGCGTGTGACGGATTGATCCGGCTTGAAGTCCCCCCGGCTGTCGCCGTTGGCAATTCCGTTCTCCTTGGCCCAGGCCACCGGCTGGGCATACCACGCCTCGGGGGACACGTCCCCAAAGGAGACGGTGGCCGTGGGGGCCGGCGAACCGTCCATCCGCCACAGCACGGTCACTACCGTGGCCCGGGTCACGTTGGCGGTAGGGGCGAACTGTCCCTCGCTCACGCCGGTCATATAGCCCTTCTCGGTCACCTCATTGACTGCCGACTCATACCACGCCCCGCCGGGCACATCTGTATACCCGCCCGCGGCTGCCGCGGGCAGGGTCAGGCTGGCACACAGACACAGGGTACAGGCCAGCGCCGTCCATCGCTTTTTCAAGGCATTCACTCCCAATCTTGTTAGGCTGTCCCCATTCTACGACATGGATTTTACAAATGTGTGAACAACCGCTGAATAAAACGCCCGCCGCCCTGCAAAAACGCCCCCACAGCCGGGCGCACAGCGAAAGAGGGGCGGG
>CABQCB010000357.1 GCA_902462475.1 uncultured Oscillibacter sp.
GCCGCCTGCGCAGTCGGGCTCGGCCAGCCGCTCCTGGATGATACCGATGATGATCTCATCCGGAACCAGCTTGCCCGCGTCCATATAGCTCTTGGCCTGCAAGCCGATGGGAGTGCCCTCCTTGACGGCTGCGCGCAGGATATTGCCGGTGGAGATGGTGGGGATGCCCAGCTTGCGGCTGATAATCTCCGACTGGGTGCCCTTGCCGGCGCCAGGTGCGCCTAAAAGAATGATTTTCATCCTGATTCCCCTTACTCCAGGAAGCCCTTGTAGTGGCGCATCAGCATTTGGGCCTCCAGGGCCTTGGTGGTCTCCAGCGCGACGCCGACCACGATGATGATGGACGTGCCGCCGATGGCCAGGCTGCTGACGCCGATCACCGCGCCGGTGACAATGGGCGCGATGGCGATAATCGCCAGGTAGAGCGCACCGAACATGGTGATCTTATTGAGCACCTTGTGGATAAAGTCGGCGGTGGGCTTGCCGGGGCGGAAGCCGGGGATGAACCCGCCGTTCTTTTTCAGGTTGTTGGCAACCTCCACAGGGTTGAACTGCATCGTGGAGTAGAAGAAGCTGAAGCCCACGATGAGCAGGAAATACACCACGATATAGAAAATGCTGGTGGTGTCAAAGACGCGCAGGAAGCCGCCCCAGAAGCCCGGGTCGTTCTTGCTCACGCCGGCAAACGCGGCGATGGTAGCGGGCAGAGAGGCGATGGCCTGGGCAAAGATGATGGGCATAACGCCGGTCATGTTCACCTTCATGGGGATATGGGTGGACTGGCCGCCGTACATCTTCCGGCCCACAACGCGCTTGGCGTACTGGACGGGAATGCGGCGCTCCGCATTCTGAATGAATACAATGAGAACCACGATGGCCAGCATGCCGATGAGAATCAGCGGGATGGCCCACACGGGCAGATTAAAGATTCCCTCGCCGGTAACGCCGTCCAGATTGTTGCGGACGCCCTGATACATGGTGCGGATCATGCTGGGGCCGCGGGACAGGATGCCCGCGAACAGGATGATGGAGATGCCGTTGCCGATGCCGAACTCGGTGATCTGCTCACCCAGCCACATGACAAAGGCGGAGCCGGCAGTGAAGCACAGTACGATGACGATACCCGCCCACCAGCCAGGCAGGCCGGCGGTGTCCAGCATCGTTCCGCCGCCCTGGGTGCGGATCAGGGTGTAGTAGCCGAAGCCCTGCAGCAAGCCGATGGCCACGGTGACATAGCGGGTAATGGCCGCAATCTTCTTCCGGCCCTCCTCGCCGCCCTCCTTCTGGAGCCGCTCCAGGGCAGGGATGGCAACGGTGAGGAGCTGGATGATAATAGAACTGTTGATATACGGCTGCACGCCCAGGGCGAAGACGGCCGCCATGGAGAAGGCGGTGCCGTTCATGGCGCCCAGCAGGGTGAAGATGCCGCCCATGTTGTTGAGGGTGGCGCCCAGCATATTGCTATCAATAAAGGGGACAGGAACCACGGAGCCCAGCCGGAAGATCAGCAGGGCAAACACGGTGAAGAGGATCTTCTTCAGCAGCTCGGGAATT
>CABQCB010000358.1 GCA_902462475.1 uncultured Oscillibacter sp.
CTTTTTCATGCTGCGGCGCTGCGTCGGGTCAGCAGCAGTCCGCTGGTGATGGCGGTCAGGGGCGCCACGGTCACCAGACCGAAGGAGCCCACCACCGTGTGGACGATCTCGGCGGCCACATATTTGTAGTTGAGGATGAACTCCACCGGCGTGCCCTGGGCCATGAACACCATCAAAAGGGCGATGTAGCTGCCGGAGTAGGCCAGCAGCAGCGTGGTGGTGGTGGAGCCGCAGGCGGCCCGGCCCACGGCGAAGCCCGAGGCGATGGCCTCCCGGGCGGAGATGTCCGGGCGCTTTTGCACCACCTCGTATACCGCCGAGCAGATGTCCACGGACAGGTCCATCACCGCGCCGGAGGAACCCAGGAAGATGGAGGCCATGAAGATGCGGGTCAGGTCCAGGTTCTGATAGCCCGCATAGAGAAGGCTCTCGCTGGACTCCATCACCGCCCCGTGGATGCGGAACAGGTCCGTGAACAACACGCCCAGCACGGCGGTGACGCCGATGCCCAGGGCCGCGCCGGATACGGAGGCCAGGCACCGCCGGTCAAAGCCGTAGATGAGGCTCAGGATGAGAGCCGTCAGCACCAGCACCAGCCCCAGTCCCAGCCACACCGGGTTCCATCCCCGCAGCAGGCAGGGCACCAGCACCTTCCACATGAGCAAAATCGTGTCGATAAAGGAGAGAATGGCCCGCACGCCCGTGCTGCCGGCGAACAGGACGAGAAGCAGCAGGAAAAGCCCCGCCAGGATGGCCTCCTTGTCCAGCCGGTAGTGGTCGGTCATGGACACGGCGGTGATGCCCTCCGTGCCGTAGCTGACGGTGACGAAGGCGATGTCCCCGGGGGCGAAGAGCTTGTCCTGGGCCAGCGACCCGCTCAGGCGGTTGACGGCCGTGGCGGTCTGGCCCTCGAAGTGGCCCCCCAGCAGTCGGACGGTGCACCGCTGCTCGCCAGTACGGACCAGGCCGGTGTCCACGATGCTGCTCTCGTCGGTGTCCAGCACCTCCGCCCGCACCCGGTCGGCGTTCTGGTAGGTCAGGGCTCCCTCGTACCCCGTGGGCAGAATCAGCAGCACCACCAGCAAAACAAGCGCCACGGCCACCGGGGCGTTGGTGCGGCGGGTCATGCGGGAGAGAATGGAATTGGGCATAGTTGTCTCCTTCGTGAAAAACGGCGGTACAGGGAGCGGCTGCCCGCTCCCTGTACCCTGGATGAATGTACGCTGCGGGTCACTGCAGACCCAGCATGGTGGAAAGCTTGGTGAAGATCTGGGTGTTGTCGTAGTAGCCGCCGAAGGCCTCGGCGCCCACACCGTCGGCAAACACCGCAACGGGCAGACCCGTGTGGGAGTAGCTGGTGAAGTCGATGCCGGACTTGTTGTTGAGGATGTGGGTGACGGTCACGGAGAAGGGGTTGTAGGTGCCGTAGAGCACATACTGCTCCTGGGTGTAGCTGTCGGAGTCGTAGTCGGTCATGGACAGGTCGTAGGCGGTCTTGAGCCGCTGGATCTCATAGTCGGTGAGCACCAGACGATCGCCCGCCTCAC
>CABQCB010000359.1 GCA_902462475.1 uncultured Oscillibacter sp.
CAGATCGGACAGCTGGAGCCGGGGGAGCTGGTGCTGACCATGATGATCTCCGACCTTGCCACGGTGCCCATGCAGGATTTCGGCATCCCGCTGCTCACCGGCGTGATCCCGATCCTGACGCTTTTGAGCCTGTCCCTGCTCATCAGTCAGCTCTCGCTGCACCATCTGCGCTTCCGGGCTCTGGTATGCGGCACCCCCGCCATCCTGGTGCGGGATGGGAAGCTGCAGCAGCAGGCCATGCGGAAAAACCGGTTCACCCTGGACGAACTTCTTGAGCAGCTCCGGGGCCAGGGCATCGCCACGGTGGCAGATGTGAAGTACGCCATTTTGGAAAACTCCGGGCAGCTGTCTGTTCTGCCCTTTGAAGATAAGCAGCCGCCCACCGCCCAGCAGCTTGGCGTCAAGATCTCCCAGCAGGTGACGCTCCCCATCGTGGTCATCAACGACGGGCGGCTGCTGTCCAAAAATCTCGCCGCCAGCGGCCACGACGAAACATGGCTGGCAAAAGAGCTGAAAAAACGCCGCCTGACCTCCCATCGCCAGGTGTTCTTACTGACGGTGGACGGGCAAGGCAGCGTGTTTTGTGTGAAGAAGGAGGACCCATGAGACATTCCTATGTGCTGCCCCTGGGCGTTCTGGCGGTGATCCTGGCCTTCTGCATGTGGAACGCCCGCTCCATGACCGGCTGCACCGACCGGTGGAGCGGTCAGCTGAAGCAGGTGGAATCCCTGGCCATGGAGGCGCGGTGGCAGGATGCCGAAAAGGCACTGGAGGAAAGCTACGCCGACTGGCAGCGCTTCCAGACCTACCTGCACATCGTCTCCCGCCACGAGGTGGCGGACAACGCAGAGTCCATGTACCGCCGGGCAGCGGTATGTACCGATGAACAGGATCTCAAGGAGCTGCAGACCGAGCTGTCCGACCTAAGGCACCAGCTGGGACTGCTGGCCGAGATGGAGCAGTGCAATCTGCGCAACATCCTCTGAGCCGTTATTTTTCGGAGAGGAGCTTGTTCAGCTCCGCCATGAACGTGTCGATATCCTTGAACTGGCGGTATACAGAGGCAAAGCGCACATAGGCCACCTGGTCCACGGCCCGCAGCCGGTCCATGACCTTTTCCCCGATGGCCTCGGTGCTGATCTCCCGCTCCATGGAGTTCTGGAGGTCCTGCTCGATCTCCTCGGCGATCTTCTCCAGCTCCGCCAGAGGCACCGGACGCTTCTCGCAGGCCCGGATCATGCCGCCGAGCACCTTGCTGCGGTCAAAGCTCTGGCGGCTGCCGTCCTTTTTCACCACCACCATGGGAAGGCTCTCCACCGTCTCATAGGTGGTGAACCGCTTGCCGCAGGAAAGGCACTCCCGCCGGCGGCGGATGCTGGCCCCCTCGTCCGCGGGACGGGAATCGATGACCTTGCTCTCGTTATAGCCACAATACGGACACTTCATAGTGAACCTCCTGAACCGATTCAGAATGGCCGGCGCTCCGGCGGTATGTCTTGCGGCTATTATACCATGACGGCGGAGCCGGAATGGTATAACGC
>CABQCB010000360.1 GCA_902462475.1 uncultured Oscillibacter sp.
GGCCACGCAGTCATAGCCCAGCTGGCGGGCCAGAGTCAGCTCGGCAGCACCCATATCAATGCCCGCCAGCACGCGGGTGATATTCTCCCCTGGAACCGTGACGGAGGAATCCAGAGGCAGTTCCTGCAGTTGGGCCAGATCCAGGGCAATTTGAACCATTTCTGTTGTATTCATTGGTAGTGTTCCTCCTAATCCAGATGATGACAAGCGGCAAAATGTCCGCCGCTCAGGTCCTTGGGCGCGGGCGTCTGCGTGCGGCACTGCTTGGTAGCCCGGGGACAACGGCCGCAGAAACGGCAGCCCGGTTTGGGGTCGATGGGGCTGGGCACCTCGCCCTCCATAGGGATGCGGTGGTGGGTCTTTTCATAGTCTGGGTCGGCCACCGGCACTGCCGAGAGCAGACCCTGGGTATATGGATGGGCCGGATGGCCGTAAACCTCCTCCGTAGGGCCGTATTCCACCATGGTGCCCAGATACATGACAGCCGTCTCATCGGCGATGTGGCGGACCATGGACAGATCGTGGGCAATAAACAGGTAAGTAAGTCCCAGCTCCCGCTGAAACTTCATCAGCATATTGACCACCTGGGCCTGGATGGACACATCCAGGGCGGAGATGGGCTCATCACAGACGATAAATTCCGGGTTCAATGCCAGCGCCCGGGCAATACCCACCCGCTGGCGCTGGCCTCCGGAGAACTCATGGGGGAATCGGTTGGCGTGCTCCTTGCTGAGGCCTACCATGTTCAGCAGCTCATACACCCGCTCCCGCCGCTCCTTGGCATTGGCGCAAAGCTTATGCAGCTCCAGGCCCTCCGCGATGATCTCGCCTACGGTGAAAAAGGGATTCAGAGAGGCGTAGGGGTCCTGAAAGATCATCTGCATCTTTCGAGTCAGGGCCTTGGCCTGGGCCCGGGTCACCTTACTGATGTCCTGGCCGTCAAACACGATGGTGCCCCCGTCCGGCTCATAGATACGCAGCAGGGTGCGGCCCACGGTGGTCTTGCCGCAGCCGGACTCGCCCACCAGTCCCAGGGTCTTGCCCCGCTGGATGGCAAAGGATACATTGTCCACCGCCCGCAGGATCTTGCCCCGGCCTACACGGAAGTGTTTTTCCAAGTTGGAAACCTGGAGAATTGCATCAGACATGATCACTGCCTCCTTTCGGCAGGGGCGGAATGCCCTCCGGCGGCGTTACATCGGGTGCCCTTGGGTCCAGCAGCCAGCAGCGGGAGCCGTGGCCCTGACCGCAGGCAAATTCCGGGGGATCTTCCTTCAAGCACGCCTCCATGGCGTAGGGACACCGGGCCGCAAAGGCGCACCCCTTGGGCGGGGCATACAGATCGGGCGGCGTGCCGGGAATGGCGTACAGCTCACTCTTCACGTCCTGGATCAGGTTGGGCATGGCCCCCAGAAGCCCCCAGGTATAGGGGTGGCTGGGGCGGTAAAATACCTGCCGCGCGTCGCCGTACTCCACGATCTTGCCCGCATACATCACGGCGATCCGGTCGGCCATCTTGGCCACTACGCCCAAATC
>CABQCB010000361.1 GCA_902462475.1 uncultured Oscillibacter sp.
CCTGTACCGCCCCTATAAGCAGAAGCGGCGCACCCGGGCCACCATCGCCCGGGAGAAGGGGCTGGAACCCCTGGTCCGGCTGCTCTCCGCTCAGGGCCCGGCGGTGGACCCCCGTCAGGCGGCCCTGGACTTTCTGGACCCGGACAAGGGGGTGGAGACGGCGGAGGACGCCCTCCAGGGGGCCAGTGACATCCTGGCCGAGGAGATCTCCGACGACGCCGACATCCGCAGGGAGCTGCGGCAGCTGTATCTGCGCCGGGGCATGCTGGCCTCCCGGGCTGCGGCCAAGGAGCCGGAGGACACGGTCTACCGCCTGTACTATGACTTCAAGGTCCCGGTGGGACGGGCCCAGGGCCACCAGGTGCTGGCCGTCAACCGGGGTGAGCGGGAGGGGGTGCTCAAGGTCACGGTGGAGCTGGACCCGGAGACCGCCCACGTGGCGGTGCGCCGGGCCGTGGGGCCCGGCGCGGCCTGCATGGACTTTGTCCGGGCTGCGGCGGAGGACGCCTATGACCGCCTGATCCAGCCCTCCATGGAGCGGGAGATCCGCGCCCACCTCACTGAGCAGGCGGACGAGGGTGCCATCCACAACTTCGCCCTGAACCTGAAGCCCCTGCTGATGCAGCCCCCGGTGAAGGGGCGGGTCACCATGGGGCTGGACCCGGGCTACCGCATGGGCTGCAAGGTGGCGGTGGTGGACGGCACCGGCAAGGTGCTCTCTACCGCTGTGGTCTATCCCACCTACGGCGAGCGGCAGAAGAAGGAGGCCATCGCCGCCCTGGCAAAGCTCATCCGCCGCCACGGCGTGGAGCACATCGCCATCGGCAACGGCACCGCCAGCCGGGAGACGGAGCAGATGGCCGTGGAGCTGATCCGCCAGGTGAACGGCGAGGGCGCCCATGTAAGCTATATGATCGTCTCCGAGGCGGGGGCCAGCGTGTATTCCGCCAGCCCTCTGGCGGCGGAGGAGTTCCCGGATTACGATGTGAACCTGCGCAGTGCCGTGTCCATCGCCCGGCGGCTCCAGGACCCCCTGGCGGAGCTGGTGAAGATCGACCCCAAGGCCATCGGCGTGGGCCAGTACCAGCATGACTGCCCCCAAAAGCGGCTGGACGAGGCGCTTTCCGGCGTGGTGGAGGACTGCGTCAACGCCGTGGGCGTGGATGTGAACACTGCCTCGCCATCCCTTTTGCAGCACGTGGCGGGACTGAGTGCCGCCACGGCGAAAAACGTGGTGGCCTACCGGGAGGAAAACGGTCCCTTTGCTACCCGCCGCCAGCTTTTGAAGGTGCCCAAGCTGGGGCCCAAGGCCTTTGAGCAGTGCGCGGGCTTTTTGCGCCTGCCCGGCGGCAAGAACGTGCTGGACAACACTGCCGTCCACCCGGAGAGCTACGCGGCGGCAGAGCAGCTGCTCACCCTCACCGGCCACACCCTTGCGGACGTGCAGGCGGGGAACCTGAGCGACCTGCCGGCGCGGCTGAAAGCCTACGGAGAGGAAAAGGCCGCGGCTGCGTGCGGCGTGGGCGTGCCCACCTT
>CABQCB010000362.1 GCA_902462475.1 uncultured Oscillibacter sp.
GGTGACGATGCCCACGTTCTGGGAATATGTAGCCGTGGGCAGGCCACCCATCAGAGCCGCCAGGATGTTGCTGGTGCCGTAGGCGATGATGCCGCCCTGGAGCTCCTGATCGGTGGGCTGACGGCTCAGGCCGCCCACCGTAGTGGCGGTGAAGTCACCGATGGCCTGGATGGAGTTGATGGCAAAGAGCAATCCGATGGCGATGCAGGAGGCGGCGTCAAAGCTGATGCCGAAGTGGAGCGGCCGGGGCAGGGAGAACCATGCGGCAGTGCCCACGTCGGAGAAGTCCACCATGCCGAAGGCCAGGGCCACCGCATAGCCGAAGAGCATGCCCAACAGAATGGAGGCCAACCGGGCGATCCCCTTGGCGCGGTGGTTGAGGATCATGACCACCGTCAGCGTCAGCGCGGCGATGAGCCAGTTTTGCCAGGAGCCGTACACCATGGCCTCCGGCAGGCCCTGAGCAGCGACAGCCTCGGCGGTGTTGGCGGTGCCGCCGGCCATGTAATTGATGGCGGTGGGGTAGAGGGAAAGTCCGATGGTAAAGACCACCGTGCCGGTGATGACCGGGGGGAAGAGCAGGCGGATCTTCCGGACGAAGAGTCCCACCAGGACCGCCACTATGCCGCCCACCAGCATGGCGCCGGCAATGGCGCCGATGCCGCCGCCGGAGGCGGCGATGGCCTGCATGCTGGGCACATAGGCAAAGCTGACGCCCAGGATCACCGGGAGGCCTGAGCCGAAGTACTTGCCGATGGGGAAGAGCTGCAAAAGCGTGGACACGGCGGACATGACCAGGGACGCCTGGATCAGCAGGACCTGGTCCGCCTGGCTCAGTCCCACCGCTCCGGCGATGATGATGGGCGGAGTGACGCAGCCGACGATCATGGCCACCAGATGTGCAAGGGACACGGAGGCACCCAGAGGAGGGATGCCGCGGGGCTGGAAGAGAATTTCCCGACCGGTTGCAACGGGCTTCATAGGCAGGAGCTCCTTTCAAGGGAGAAAGCACAGCTTTCGTGATAGTCTTGTGGATGCTTCCATCATACCATGAATTCTATAAAAAGCAAACAAAAATTTTGATTACCTAAAAAATAATTGGTGCAAAACGACCGGAATTTTGTTTCTTAGAGAAAGAAGGGGCGCAGGGCGCAAAAAAGGCCGCCCACGGCGGCCTTTTTTATGAAACTGCTATAAACAGGAACGGGGAGTCAGTCCGCCACCACGGGCACTGCGTCGGCGGGGATGGGGCAGGTATAACCGGCCACGGTCCGGCGCCGGAATTCAGCCTTGGCCTCCTCCAGCAAAGCGGGCTGGGTGAAAAGATCCATGGCGGCGGCGGCCAGGACCTTGCCGGCGTGGAGAGCGGCCTTGTGGCCGATGTCGGTGCGGCCGCAGGAGACGTTCTGCCAGCTGTGGCCGGGGCAGCCGTTGGGCCAGGTGGCCACATGGATCTGGGCGGTGGGGCACTGCCAGCTGACGTCGCCCACATCGGTGGAGCCGGGCTCGAAGGCGTCGCCCTGATAGA
>CABQCB010000363.1 GCA_902462475.1 uncultured Oscillibacter sp.
GCTGGGGCGCGAAATCCGCCACCTGCTCCTTCAGGGACACCTTCTTGGCCACCCGTTCAATAAAGGGCACCTTCAGGTGCAGGCCCACGCCCCACACGGCCCGGAACGCGCCCAGGCGCTCCACTACATAGGCCTTGGACTGGGGGACGATGACGATGTTGCTGATAATGACCAGCAGCACCAGGATCACGAGGATGATGGCAACGATGGTTCCAATGGGGATCGGCATAGATAACCCTCCTGTCTTTCTTTGGATCTGCGGTTTATAGGTCCGCGGCGGCACGCACCGCCTGGGGAAGCCGTTCTACCAGGAGCTTGACGCCCTGCATCTTCTGGATGCGTACCATTTCTCCGGCGGGGATGACCGCGCCGTCGGCACTGCGGGCGGACCAGGTCTTTCCGTCGGCGTAAACGGCGCCGGCGGCGTTTTCGTTGTCGATGGTCTCCGTCACCTTCGCCGTCTGACCCAGCAGCCGGTCGGCGTTGGTGGGCACGGCGCGGCCGGCGGTGAACTTGCGCACCAGGGGCCGGGTGGCGGCCAGGGCAACGGCGGATACCACGGCGAAGAGCACCAGCTGTACCGTCACGGACGCGTGGGCCAGGGCGGCCAGCAGCGCCGCCGCGGCGCCTGCCACGAACCAGATGGACACCAGTCCCGCGGTCAGGGCTTCCACTGCGCCGAAGAGCACGATGGCACCCAGCCAGATCCAGATCATCATAAGGCCTGCGCCTCCTTTCAGAGCATTTTCAGGATTTGTATGCATTATACCACGGAATCTGCAGGGGAAACGTTTCATTTTGGTTACAATCCCCGCAGACGTTGCGCCGGACTGGGATTTTTGTTATACTGTGGATGAAATTGAGAGAACGAGAAGGAGGAGCGGGCCATGAAACTGACGGTGCCCTGTCTATTCGGGCTGGAGGCCCTGGTGGCGGAGGAGATGCGCCGGCTGCAATTACAGGACGTGCGGGCGGAAAACGGACGGGTCCATTGCCAGGGGACCATGGGGGACATTGCCCGGCTGAATCTGAACCTGCGCTGCGGCGCCCGGGTGCTCATGGAGCTGGGGTCTTTCCCGGCGCCGGACTTTGAGGCGCTGTTCCAGGGTGTGCTGGCGCTGCCCTGGGAGGACTACATCCCCCGGGACGGAGAGTTCCCCGTAAAGGGATACAGCCTGGACTCCACGCTGCACTCCGTGCCCGCCTGCCAGGCCATCGTGAAAAAGGCGGCGGCCCGGCGGCTGGGGGATGTATATGGCTGCGAGACGCTGCCGGAGACCGGCAGCCGCTATCAGATCCAGTTCGCCATCATCAAGGACACGGCCACGCTGTATCTGGACACCTCCGGCGAGGGGCTCTATAAGCGGGGCTACCGGGCCAAAAACATGGGCGCCCCGCTGAAGGAGACGCTGGCGGCGGCACTGGTGCTGCTTGCCCGCTACCGGGGCCGGGACCCCTTCTGCGACCCCTTCTGCGGCAGCGGCACCATCCCCATCGAGGCGGCCCTTATCGCCAAGAACC
>CABQCB010000364.1 GCA_902462475.1 uncultured Oscillibacter sp.
CCACCGGGAGCCTGGGCGACCTGATCGGCCTGGGTGCGGAGACGATCCGGAGCCTGGGCGATTTTTCCACCGTGCTGCTGCCGGCCATGGCGGCGGCCACCGCCGCCACCGGCGCCGTATCCTCGGCCACGGCCCAGCAGGTGAGCGCGGTGATTTTGGTGGATCTTCTCCTGCGGCTCATCAACAATGTGCTCATCCCGGCGGTCTACCTCTACACGGCGCTGCTGACTGCCGCGGCGTGTCTGCCCGGCAACCGGCTGGAGGTGCTGGCAGGGGGACTGAAAAAGGTCATCGTCTGGCTGCTGACCACGCCTTTGCTGGCGTTCACCCTGTATCTTTCGGCGGTGCGGGTGGTCTCCGGCGCGGCGGACAGCCTCAGCGTCAAGGTGGCCAAGACCGCGATCTCCGGCGTGGTGCCGGTGGTGGGCGGGATCATCGCCGAGGCCTCGGAGACGGTGCTGGCGGGAGCGGGCATGCTGCGGGGCGTCATCGGCGTGGGCGGGATGCTGGCCATTCTGGGGGCCTGCGCGTATCCGTTTTTGCAGCTGGGCATCCAGTACCTGCTCTATAAGCTGGCGGGGTTCCTCTCCGCCATGGTGGGCCCGCCGGAGCTGTGCAGGCTCATCGACGGCCTGGGCGGTGCGTTCGGGCTGGTATTGGGCATGACCGGCGCGTGCGCACTGCTGCTGTTGGTGTCGCTGCTTTCGTTCGCGGGGGCGGTGGTGCCATGATGGAGGGACTGCGGCAATGGATTGTCTCCCTGACGGCACTTTGTATGCTGCTGGCGCTTTTGCGGGTGCTGGTGCCGGGCGGGACTATGAGCCGGGTGGCCGCCTTTATCGGAGGGCTGGTGCTTTTGGCGGCGCTGGCCCGTCCGCTGTCGGAACTGGGGGCTGTCCGCCTGGCGCTGCCGGACTATGCCGGCGAGATCGAGCGGCTGCAGCGGCAGATGGAAGAAGAGAACGAGGCGGCCCTGGCTGATGGCATAGCGGAGAGGACGGAGGCATATATATCGGACAAAGCCGCTTCCATGGGCCTTGCGGGGGCGTGCAGGGTGGAGACAAGGTCCGGGGAGGACGGCATCCCGCTGCCCTGGTCGGTGGAGCTGGAGATGCCCCGGTCGGCAGAGGTGGCGGCGTGGATAGAGGAAGAGCTGGACATCCCATCGGAGAGGCAGGTTTGGCATGGAGCGGAAGGGTAAAGTTGAAGGAGTGCGAAGGCTATGGGACAGATACAAATACGTGGGACTGGTGACGCTGATCGGCGCCGCGCTGCTGTTATGGCCGAGTGGGAGCGGCTCCACCGCCAGTCCCAGCAACACCAGCTCCGGCAGCGCCGGGGAGGCGCAGGAGCTGGCACAGGAGCTGGAGGAGATCCTGGGCAGGATAGAGGGCGTTGGGCAGGTGCAGGTGCTGCTGACAGTGCAGGACGACGGGCAGCGCCAGCTTGCTGCGGATGGGGAGCTCTCCTACAGCGGCTCGCCCCAGGCACCGGAGGACTATCGGCGCACCAGCGAGACGG
>CABQCB010000365.1 GCA_902462475.1 uncultured Oscillibacter sp.
GGGTATCCAGATGGATGCGGCGGAAGGGCTTGCCCGGGTACTCCATCTCCGGACGGCTGGTGACAAACGCCAGATCAAGGCCGGGGATCAGCAGATGCTCCAGCCGCGCCGGGTCCTCCGGGCAGACGCAGGAAATGCTGTCCCAGCCCTTTTCCGAAGCCATGGACCGCAGCAGGGTAAGCCCCTCCCCCGCAAGGCCCCAGCTGTCCGCCAGCACATAGACCCTGGAGCACAGGGCATCCACGCTGTCAAAGCGCCAGATGTAGCCCTTGTGGGTGAGGCTCCCCAAAAAGCGCAGGGCCGTTTTTCCGGATTCCTTCCCCTTGGCGTGCAGTTCCCGCTGCCCGATCCGCTCCAGCCGGGTCAGGGCGCGGCGCCGGTCAAACACTGCGGCGGCGCTGGCGGCGCTCTCCTCTTCTACCAGCCGCGCGGCCTTGAGGTAGCGGTAAGCCCGCTCATAGGCGCGCTTATAAGCATACGTATGGGCCTTGACCTCCGTCGCCGACAGCTTTGCCGCCGTCAGATCGTAGAAGCGGCCCAAGTCCACATACCGTCCTACCGCCGCCGGGAACCGCGGCTCCACCACATGGGGACTGGTGCCGTCCACCACAGCGCAGCGCAATGCCGGAAGCACCACACCGTCCAGAGAGTCCGGGTCGCCGGAGCACCACAGATACTCCACCGGCGTTCCCGCCCGCTCCATGGTCCTGCCGATCTCCCGCATGAATGTATTTTTGCCCACGCCCGGGCCGCCCTTTAAGACCATCACGTCGTAAGCCGCCGTCTCGTCCGTCACCTGGGAAAAAAGGTTTTGAAATCCATTGCCGCTGTTGGCGCCTACAAAGAAATTTGTAATCTGTGCCATAAACTCTCCTCCAAGCTTCATTCTCACCACAGATTATGCCGTCCGCCGCCTCTTTGACATTCAAGAGCCCGTCCTCTTTCCCCGCCGGAAAAGCCACATATTTTTTCTGTGAATTTCTTGATCTACCGGTGCATTTTGCCGAAAGTTCTGGTATAATGAAACAATCACAGACTAGACAGGAGCCGCCCTATGGAAGGAAACTACACCTCCGCTTTCACCGAAGAAGAACGCGCCGCCCGGCGGGCCCAGCGTGCAGCCGCCCGAAAGAAAAAGCAGCAGGAGCGCCGGCGGCGCCAGCTGCTGCTCATGACGCCCTTTTTCCTGCTGGGCGGACTGTTTGTGGTGCTGCTCACCGCCATGGCCACCAGCCGTCCCACAGAGGACGTGCCCCAGCAGACGGTCATGGCCGCGGCCCCACAGCCCATGGAGGCCGTTCCCCAGACCGTGGAGCTGGAGCAGCCATTCTCCGTTTCCGAGACGCCGGAGACCGTCCAGCTGGGCGCGGAGCTGCCCAGCGCCTACGCTATCGTGGTGGATCTGGACAATGAGACCATCCTGGCGGAAAAAGAGGCCCGCACCGTCATCTCCCCCGCCTCCATGACCAAGATCCTCACGCTCTTGGTGGCCGCCGAGCATGTGACCGATC
>CABQCB010000366.1 GCA_902462475.1 uncultured Oscillibacter sp.
GGCCTTGATGGTGATGCCCCGCTCCCGCTCCAGGTCCATGTTGTCCAGCAGCTGGGACTCCATCTCCCGGGCGGTCACGGCGCCGCACTGCTCCAGCAGCCGGTCCGCCAGCGTGGACTTGCCGTGGTCAATGTGGGCGATGATGGAAAAGTTTCTGATGTTGCTTTGCTTCATAGGTCGATGATACCTCCGTAAGGCAAGTCCACGCCGTATGCCCCAGGCGGGGCGGCGCGCTGCGCCGTAAAGTCGGGTTTCAGACACTGTGGGACGCGTTCCAGGCGACCCAGAACGACTCGTCCCAGAATTTCTCATAGTCGTAGTTTACCACAGTCTCCCGCCAGTTTTCCAGCGTGGAACCGATATTTTCCACCGTGAGCTCCTCCTCCCCTGCCGCCAGCTTTTCAAGCAGCAGTCGGCACACCTCACCGGAGTGGTGGACATAGTCGCAGTAATAGTCCAGGTTCATGACGATGTCCTCATCCAGCAAAAAGCCGTATACCCGGACGTTTTCATAGGGTGCCAGGGTCTCCACCGCCAGCTCCAGCGCCGCGAGCATGGCGTCCGTGGTGCCCTGGCGGGCGGCCTTGTCCCAGAAGAGGATGCTGTACGGCGGGAAGAAAATGTCGAACTGGGTGTCGGGATGGGCCGTCACCCACCCTTCCACCACCGCCAGGTTGTCCGCTGCCGCGGCCAGATACGCGTCCGGCGGCACCGTCTCCCCCGACGGCTCCGGGCGCTCGTAGTTATCCAGGGCCGTCATGTGGTTCCACCAGATGCCCTCGTCCCAGGTGAAGCCCTCGTCCATGGTCTGCTCCGTGCCCCAAAGCTGCGTCATCATGGTATAGAGGCTATAATAGAGGGTGTCCTTGTTGAGAAGATAGCGCACGTCGTCCACCGGGTTGACGTTGTAGAGATAGTCCGGCATGGCGCCGGTGAGGCCGCTCTCGTCCCGCACCAGGATATTCAGATCCAGCCCGAAGATCACCCGCTGGGGGTCCTGGCTGCGGAAAAGCAGCTCCATGGCCTGGTCGAACTCGCTCAGATATCCGTCGGGGATGGTGATGCGCAGTCCCGTGCCCCCGAAGGTCTCGCCGATCCAGGAGGCGCGGTAGTTGGCGGCCATGGAGGTGCCCACAAGCACCGTGTCCGCCGGCGTGTTGCGGATCATGCCCGCGGACTGATACCGCTCGTTGAAAAAGGCGCCGCCCTCGCCCAGCCGGTAATAAAAGCAGGGGTCCACCCGGTATACCACGGCGGCGCACAGCCCCAGCAGCACCATCAGTCCCGCCAGGAGGCCGCAAAACCACCGTCTGCAAGTTGCTTTCATGGCCTCCTCCTTAAAAATTGGAATAGATGAAGGTGGTGATGCCCGTGAAGGACAGCACCGCCCACCCGGCCGCCAGGGCCAGCAGCGCCGTGCGCCACGCGGGCGGAGGCGTAAAGTCCTCCATACGCCGGGCAGCGCTTCGGGCAGGCAGCAGCGCCGCGGCGCAGGCCGCGCCGTACA